>CAYIOA010000023.1:0-12293 GCA_964364885.1 Candidatus Woesearchaeota archaeon | reverse complement strand
GAACGAATACATTTGCCATCTTTAACTGGAAATCAAATTATCTATATAAAACTTGGTGATTATACAAAAAACGCACGCCCACACCAGGAATCGAACCTGGATATCCGTAAGGAAACACGCTCTCCAAGCGTGCGCAGTACCATTGTGCCATGTGGGCTCAAAAGAATTAACAATTATGACTTTTAAAGGTTTTTAAGATCACCAAATCCTTCGGATTTGTACTCAACCTTAAAAGGTGGAGTTTGATAGGGATTTGGGGACAGTAAGATTTGCTCTAACAGATTCGCAAATCTTGGGCATCCAAGATGCCAGAGCATCTTAGTGGAACCGGGAAAAACCGACGGCATCTAACTCCAGTCTAAAGATTGGAGATTTTTCACGTGTATTCAGGAAAAGTTTATATACCTAATCCGTATAAGGATTATATGGAAAATCCTATATTAACAGCCAGAGAAATGGAAGTAATTAATAAAAAACTGAACAACAAACGGCTTACGCAGTTAGATTCAAATATCCTGACTAGGGCAATTAGACCAAAACTTAGGCAGATTATGAATATTGAAGCAGATTATCTGTTAAAGAGACTTTCTTACAACCCAAGATACAGGGTAATAGAAAACAAAATAAAAAATATTATTCTGTCAAATATCACTAAAGTCGAAGCTATAATCTTGATGGGCTCTGCTGTACAAACAAGCTATAATGAGTATAATGATATTGATATTATTGTTATAGCCAAAAAGAGAGTATGGAATGAAAAATACGAAAGAGAAGAGATTATTCTTGATTTAGAAGAAAAAGCTAAGAAGAGTAAATTAAATTTGGATATACAAATAATTTCAAAAAAATCATTCTTGGAGTCATACCATAACAATCCCTCCCTAATATATCAATTGAAAGACCATAAAATTATATATGGAAAGATTAAGATTCCCAAAAAAGTAGAGCTTTCAAAATTAGATTTACTTATGAAATTAGATTGGAGCGATCCCCCCAATATTAAAAACGGAAAAGAGATATACGAATGTATAAGAAACCTCTGGCTGGTAAAATTACTAATAAAAAAGATTGTTGACAATAATAAACTCTCCTCTGAGCTGACTAATGAACTTGGAAGAAATTTAATTTCTAGATTAAAAAATAATCGTGCTTCATTAATAGAGAAGAAATTAGCCCTCGGTTATTTGATAAGATTGCTAAAAGAAACTGAACAAGAGATAAAGGAGGCAAAATGGGAAAAAATAGTGTTATAGAATCTTTGAGCAGGCTTATTGCGAACACAATAGTGCATAATATTCTAATTGGCAAGACTTCAAAACCAGAAGCAGTTAATCATCTAGAGTCTGAAGAAATTGAGTATAGAGCACAAGCGATAAAGAAAAGTGGATTATATCACTGGAATAATGAAGATGTCGCGCGGATAAAAGAAGAGATAAAGAAGAAAATTGAAAACAAATTCAAAAATAAATATACAGATGTTATAGTTCCTAAAGACAAAATAAAAGAATTGATTGATACTGATATCAAAGATTTATTAAAAAAGAAATAGGATTTCGTCCATTATTACTCTATATAATCACTCCCTCGCATTTTTAAAAACTCTTCCTACTTCTATCCTGTTCCCTCTTAAATAATCCTCAATAGGAAGAAGAGAAGCGATTCCTGCCCTTAACCTGTTTTCTTTGCTCATCCTTCTAAGTCTGCCTAATGAAAAATAATCCACTCCGTTAATTTCCGGATCATCTGTTTTAAGAGAGCCGGAGTTTCTCTCTCCAGAAAGAACAATATTATGAATTTTGTTTCCATTCGTGCTGTCAAAAGAGTATATTCCTATAAAATAATCAATAACAACAGAGAGGCCTGTCTCTTCTTTAACTTCTCTCGCAGCCGCAGCCAAATAATCATGATCAAATATTTCAATCTTGCCTCCAGGATTTCCCCAAAGCAGATCATCTTTCTGCTGGACCATGACAAATTTTATCTCATCAACTATTCCTAAGCGATAAGGAACAATTACACAAGTAGGAGTATAAACATTTGCCATAACTAACTTTCCTCCCACAAATCATAATAAGATTTAAACTCCTCTCTTATGTCCATAGAAACTTCATAAACAGACTTCGCCCCATTTATTACAACAACTCTTCCGAATTCTTGCGGATAATTCTGAACCAAAACCCGATAATTTTCAATAAGCTTTTTCATAAACTCTTCCTGCTCAAATTTTTCTTTTGGCTCCCCTCTCTTTTGGATTCTCTCTCCGGCTGTTCCAAAATCAACATCCAAATAAAAAGTTATATCTGGAGTTAAAATGCCTAATCCTTTATGCATTTCAAATAGTTTATTTAATTCAACACCTTGAGTCCATTGATAAGCGCAAGTTGACATTTTATATCTATCACAAAGAACAAATACTCCAACATCTAAGACAGGATTTATTAATTTTCCAGTATGTTCTGCTCTGTCCAGAATGTAAAGTTCAGCCATCTCTAATCCCTCAGAAAAAGCATCTTTATCCCCTGAAAGTTTTCTTTCTATCTCTTTATTCCGCCACGGCTCATGCGTTCCAAGAACAGCATTATATTTCGAGCGGCGTTTTATATAACTATCAAGTAAAGGAAGTTGTGTAGAAGTTCCTGCTCCGTCAATTCCCTCAAGTACCACGAATAGTCCTCTTTTCTCCGGCATAATCATTTTTTGCAAAGTGAATTATAAAGTATTATTATACTGAAAAGCATATATTAAATCTATATAAAAGCTTAATACTAAAAAAGTTAACATAGAAAATGGCAAAAAGAAAATACGAATTTCTCTCAGAAGTCCCTGAAGAAACAAAGCAAAAAATATCTAGATATGTTACTAATGTAGAAGGAGATACTTTTGTAATTCATGGTTTGCCTCCGGAAATGACAGGAGGATTATTAGCCAGGTATTCCAGGGCCCCAACTGGATTGCAGCTAACACTCGTAAATGAATTCCTAGATGAAAATGATGAGCCCTCTCAAGCAAAAGGAACTGATTTGATAAATAGAGTCTTAAACGCCTTTGGTGACGAATCTGTTGGTGAATTAGAGCCAATCCATGTTGGAATAGAAAATATCTCTCAAATAGGAACAAAATTTATAGAAGACAGAAGAATAGGCGGCTCCCCAATTGAGCAGTCAACAAGATATGTAAAATACGATAAAAAAGACGAGCAGGGAAAATGGAGGTATCTAAGGCCAAAAGAAATTATCCGCGCCGGTTTATTAAAAAAATTTGAAAGAGCCAATGACAGGGCTTTTGAATTATATTCTAGTGGAATAGAAAAACTGTCCGAGTTGTTTGAAAAACAATTCCCAAGAGATGAATTTGCAATAGAAATAAGTAACGAAAAAAGAAAGTTTAAAGAAAGAGAATTAACAAGCGACGAGCAAATAAGGACATTTAATAATGCTTATAACTTCACAATAAGATGCGCCGCGCTCGATGTTGGGCGCTGTGTTCTCCCCTCTTCAACACTAACGCATTTAGGAGTTCTGGGAAATGGAAGATTCTTTACCAATGTTCTGACATACCTAAAAACAAACACTCTGCAGGAAGCAAAAGATAGAGCCGAAGACCTGGAAGCAGAACTGAACAAGATAATACCCACCTATATAAAAAGAAACAGGGTAAATGAAAATCAAAAAGAAGTAGACAGGAACATGAAAGAAATAGCAAAAATGTTTGACAGCATAGCGCCAAAAACAGACAAAGTAACATTAGTATTAAGAGCAGACTTAATTAACGAGTTAGTCTCTTCCGCCTTATTTCCATACACGAATATCTCCTTGCAACAAATACTAAACGAGGTAGAAAAAATGTCTCTAGAAAAGAAAAAGGAAATCTTGCATGCTTGCAAAGGAGAAAGATGCTCGCGAAGAGATAGAACAGGCAGAGGACTGGAGGCGGGCTATCCAATAACTTTTGACTTAGTGGGATGTTTTGCAGAGTATAGAGATTTGCAAAGGCATAGGATGTTAACACAACAAAGACAAAATCTGACAGCAGAACTAGGTTTTATTATCCCTCCTGAAATGATTGAAGTAGGCTTGGAAAAAGAAATTAATGAAGTTGAAAGTATGATGAGAGACCTTAACGCTGATATAAAACATGCCGGGCAATATGAAGCCTCGCAATATGCAACATTATTTAATCATAAAATGAGATTTATGCTCGGGATGAATTTTAGGGAGTTCCAGCACCTGTCAGAGCTAAGAACCCAACCAGCAGGACATTTTAGTTACAGAAGCATGGTAATGGAAATGGCGGATAAAGTAAAAGCAAGATATCCCTGGTCAGAGGAATTATTTGAATTTGTTGATTACTCTGATCCTGGCAATAAAATCTCCCGCGCAAAAGAGCAGTCAAGAATTGCAGGAAAAAATCTCTCGGCAAAAATTGACGGAAGTATAGATTTATAGCACAGACTTTAGTAATTACCCAATTTTGTCTGCAGATATATTTGAGGGAACAAAACAGCCATGAAGAATTATTTTGTTCTCTCGTTATAACTTAAACCTTCCTTTAATAATTCCTTAATCTTTGGCTCTGGCTTCCAATAACCAGGGCCTTTCATTATTTTGCCCCTCTCATCATAAATTGGTTTTTCTCCCTCTCCTAGCTTGCTGAAATTACTTTGCATAATTATATTCAATACATCATAAATTGGAATTCCATATCTCTTCGCCTCGCTGGCAGCATAAACTTTTATATCGCCGAGCCAGTCAGCCAGCTCAGTTAAAATTTCTATTTTAACTTCTTCGGGAACAAATTTGTTAATCTCCTCCCAGCTGGGATTTTCTCCCAAATCAGAAATATAAGGCTCGGCAAGCTCCCTGTATTTTTCAATGATTTTATCAATCTCTCTCACTTCCTCTTCCAATATATCCTTAAAATTAATTATTCTCTTCAAAGAAGGCAAAACGGGCGACTCGTTAGACTCAATCTTGTAAATCTCGTTAAATTTCTTTATATCCTCTACAAAACTATTTTCATCCATTTTAAAAATAAATACAATATCTATAAAAATATATGTGTAATTACTCCTTCATCTCAATCCTAATCTGCACACTTCTCGGAATCTGTAATTTCATAATAGGATGCAGGATTCTATCTTCTGCTGGAATATCAATAATTCTTCTATGAACTCGCATTTCAAATCTGTCAAATGTTGCAGTTCCATTGCCGCAGGGAGATTTTCTTGTTGTCACCTTTAATCTCTTTGTTGGCAGAGGTATAGGCCCGCGCATTACAACACCTGCTCTGCTAGTGATCTCTCTAATTGATTCTATCACTCCATTAAGTGGCTCAATATCTATGCTATTCAGTTTTATTCTTACCTTGCTCATATCAACACTATAAAAAAATGCTTTATAAAGATTATGCCTAAACACTCCTCTTCCAGAGCATCTTACTATACCCATCTTTTATTATCTTATTCTTGTCAGCTCCAAGTTTCTTAATCACCTTAAGAATCTCTCTTCTAGCTTTTCCAATCCCGCTCTCATTGGTTAAGTATTCTATCTCTAAAAACCATCCCAAGCGCTTTACATTATTTATCTCTATATGAAAATTCTTGTTTATCTCATAAACCTCAGAAGTTTTTTCTTTTCTCAGCCATCTCTTAAATCCTGAATTCTTAAGCATAACTCTAAATTGCTTCTCACTTGGAATTGCCAGCTCATGCTCAGCCTTTGCATATATTCCTCTGACATAAGAAAGCTTCTCCTTGAAATTAAACTCATATCTGCCGTCATGCTTCCTAATCCTTATGCTTCTTCTTGGATATCCGCCGGAATAATCAAAAGCATAATATTCATCAATCTTTTTTTCCTTGCCGATAAAACGCCCAATTTCAGAAGCCCTTTCCCTGTATTCCCCAGGATTCAATATTTTTATCTTCGCCTCTACCTCTATCATGCCAAATTTACCCTCCTTTTAAAAATATTAGTTTACAAATAAACTCAGATCACAAAACATTAAAAAATAAAAAATAAAAAATAAATCAATCTTTAAGTACAAGCAACTGATTCAACTGTCTCGTCGCATGTCGCTGTTCTTGTCGCGTCACTAGAATCCTTGACTATTACAGCTGCTTTTGCTGTGACAGGAGTAGCTGAACCACTTAACGCACCTACATTAATCGGTACAGTAGACAACACAGCAAGAACAGCAGTTCCCGAACCTAAGGATTTAACACTATTATCTGAATAAGTTATTATCCCCATAACTTCCTTTATCGAAGCTGTATCTCCTTTAACAAGCTGTACATTTACAACACCAGAAGCACAACTAACTGCCTTAACTTCTGTCTGGAAGCATAAAGTCTGAAGGTCTACCTTGCCGAGAGCATCCCCAAAAGTTGGTCTCAAAAAGCTCCAAACAATTGCAACAGCTGCAACAGCAAGCAGAATAATCAAAACAGTAGCGACGATATCACTTAAACCTTTTTTGTTTTTAATATGTATCATTTAAATCTTTTATCGCAACCTCCTTTCATATTTTCCTCTTTTATTTATGAGCAAACCAAAATTCATATGTTTTTCCTCTCTTTTTATTAAAGGCAACAAAGCCGAATCTTTCAAATTGTATGATTTCTGAGTTTTTTAATCTTTCTATAGAAGATTCCGCAATGCCCTTTACTCTGGAGCCGTCAGGCATCAAAACTTCTGTATTAACTCCATCAGAAACCCAGTTGATTTTCGGAATATCCTTGTTCTCTAATGAAACAAACCGCGCCCCGATTTTATCAAATTTAACATTATACAAATGAATCAATCTTGCTTCTTTGCCTCTAAGTTTGTCAAAATCAGGCTTAGAAATATAAATCCTGCCAGCATCTAAAGTTCTAGTTTCCTTTTTATCAGGATGAACCTGCACTTTAACTGATTTTATATCTGGTCTGTTTTTAACTTTTAATTCAACAGGAGAATAAACAAAAGAGTATCTATTAGCGCTAGAATCAATTATTTTCCTGTTAATTGCATAAAGACTCTCGACAGGAGCAGTTATGTTCTGCTTGTTCAACCCAATCTCTTTTACAAACTCTCTTATCGCTTCTTTTTTTATCCCGCGTTTTTTTAAACTTTGAATGCTCCATGTTCTGGGATCATCCCACCCGAAAAATTTGCCTGATTTAACCTCTCTTTGCGATTTTGATTTTGATATTTTTGCTCCAGTGCCCTCCAGGCTGACAAGCCCTGTATGAATTACCTCTGAATGTCTCCAGCCGAAAATATCCCAGATATATTTCTCCATATCTGTCTCAATTTGCAGTTCAGAACCCCTGATAACATGAGTTACATTCAATAAATAATCGTCAATTGCCCAAGACATCTCAAGTGCCGGCCAAACGCGGTATTTTTTTCCAGCTCTCGGATGCTTCCTGTCAGAGATTTTAAACAGGACTCTGTCGCGAAAAGCAGGGTTTGGATGCTGCATAGATGTTTTAATCCTCAAAGTTGCCGCACCCTCCTTTGCTTTAAACATCTTTTTCCATCTTTCTAATTGCTCACTCGCAGAAACATCCCTGCAAGCACAATCAATTCCTTTTTCCCTGTTATTATGCAAAATTTTTTGAGAGCAATGGCAAACATAAGCTTTATTCTTTTTAATAAGCTCAATAGCATACTTATAATAAATCTCTAATCTGTCTGACTTATAAATAACAGGTTTTGCATATTTTACATCAAGCCACTCTAAAGCCTCTTCAATTAATTTATAAGATTCCCTGCTCAAGGGCTTTTCCTGGCTCCCAATAGTGTCATCCATAACTAAAAGAATTTTTCCGTCGTATTTCTCAGCATATAAAGCATTAAGAAGAAATGTTTTTGCATTTCCTATATGCAGCGCACCGGAAGGAAAGGGTGCAATTCTAAAAACTGTCTTGCCGCTGACATTAGGCAGTTCAGAAAGCTGGCGTTCTTTTTCCTCATGAACTTTAGCATACTTCTCATATTGAAAAAAAAGATTTTTTTGCTCCTCACCTGATAAAGAATTTATCTCCTGGATATTTTTTATAATTTCAGGCATAATACTTTTTATTTCAGACTTCTCCAGTCCATGCTGAAACAACTTAGGAAGAATCCTGGAAGGCTCTGCTTTTCCAAATTCCAGAGCATTCTTTAAAGCATAAGCCTTTATTTCATTAGACAAGTTTCTCATTGTTAAAAAAGGATTGAAAGTTATATAAGTTTATCTTTTGCAACTTTCTCTTCAAAATTTCTTACTTTAGATTCAATTTGCTCCAGGCGCCCAATAAAAAGCTCAAGTTTATATTCAAAATCCTCTAATTTTACTTTCAGATTATCCATATCAGAGTTATCCTTGGTTAAAATATTTTCTCCGAGAGCGTTATCAGCTTTATCCAGATTATCAAAAAAGCTGGAAACACCGGCCTCATTGCTCGGCATATTAGAAGAACTCTGGACACTCTCAGAATTAGAAAAATCTACATAACCTCCGCTGTATTTAACTTTTCCAAGATTTTTATCCTCTTCTTTCTTAATAAACCCTTTTTTCTGCAATAAAGTATAATCAACAATTTCTCGTTTCCTAAAAACACCCATCTTTTACAAAGGCAGAAGTTTTATTTAAATTTAATGCCCCGTTTGTCAGCTAAACTAAATCTTTAAATAAATAGATTATTCTATATCATTATGGCAGTCGATATAAAAAACCTAATTGCTGCAATAAATCCTGACGTATATTGCGACAAAACATACGACAGAACAGGTGTAAGATTAAGCGACAAGGTCAAAAAAATAGCAAAAGAAGAGGGATATCTAAAAGCAGCTGAAATTGCAAAACCAATAGAATCAGATTATCTGGACATAGAGCACACTCTTCTGACAAAAGGAGCATTCTCCCTTCAGGGATTTAAAGCCCCAATAGAAAAACATACTCTTGCCTATGATTTATCCTCGCAAAATCTCGAGCCGATTTATTTCTGGCTTCTTGATTTTGTAAACGAGCAATACGGCCGCTCTGAAAAATTAGTAGATAATTTCGTATCATCAGTAGGAAGCGGGCATTTCTCAGAAATGAGCAGAAAAGCAACTGTCCTGCAGGAAGAGGCAATGAAAATATTCGGCACAGTAAACACAGTAATACGCTCTGTATTAAACATCATCTATGACTTGAAAGAGTTTAAGTTAAGATTGACTCATTATAAAGACTTGAAGTCAAGTGATGAAAAAACAAAAAATGCTGCAACACTCTCCCTAAAGCAGATATGGATGGATAATGTAGACATAAAAAGAGGAAACAGCTCAATAAAAGCTATGGCTCAGCAATTTGATTACGTAACGCTAATTGATGCATTCATGGTCGCAAATTCCTTGGAAGAAGTAGACAAACTTGATATAAACGACAGAGTAAAAAGAATACTTCAGCAAAGAGTATCTGAATTCCTGAAATGGATAAAGGAATCAGAAAAAGAATTAAGTAAAAGATTTGAAATTGAGAAAACATACTTGAAAAGCCAGATAAATTCTCTAAAATTATATGCGCGCTGGCTAAAGCCCTATCTAAAAACAGCACAGCAGTTAGAGCAAAATGCAACAGCCAATGCAAGTCTTGTCCATGCTTTTAACACTTCTCTTTTTGAGCTTGTCTTGCTTGCAAAGGGAAAATATGAAGTAGAATTAGACATTGTAAAAGGGGAATTGCCAAAATTCTTCAGAAAGATAAACGCAAGAGAATACTATCCTATAACAGTTATCGAGTTGCTGTTCAGAAGTGTCCCTGACAGGACAGACCAGAGAGGAGGGTATATTTTTCGCGGCAGAGCTGACATTACCTTTTCTAGTTATGCGCTTAACGAAGACGAACTAAAAGTATTAAAAGAAAAAGTTGAAGAAGACAACCTAGGAGATATCTACAAAATAATTGAAGGAGCAACAGAAAAAAGCCTTGCAGAATTAAAAGATGACATTGAAGAATTTCTCGGAGATGAAAAAGAAGAAGAAAAAGAAAAGTCAATAGACATGAATCCATTCTCGGCGTTATTTTCTTCATTTAAAAAAAAGGAAGAAAAAAAAGATTTATTGAAAGGAATTCCAAAAGACACAGAATACGAAAAAGTTCTGCGCTCGCAGGCAATACTCCACTCAAGATTTAGATGCAGAAAATTTTACGATATTTTCAAGAAAGTCCATAACATGCCTTCTTTCCCTGCAGTCCTATACTAAATCAGTTATTCATTCCACCAGCTTTGTATTCTCGCTATTAAACCTGTAATAACTCCTCCAGTTATTCCTCCGCTTTGCATCTCAATATCAAATACAGGATAGCTCTTTCTCACTCCAGCGCTATTAATCGCAGTAATAGTAATATGCGCCAGCCCCTCATCATTCAAATTTCCTAAATTATACTCCCACTTCCCGCTTATTGAATTATAAACTGCCTGAACTGTTTTGTCAGCTATTTTTGGATGTCCAAAACCCACAAACGCGAGCTCAACGCCTGAAATGCCTCTCGCATCACTAACGCTGATTTCAATAAGAGAATTTGTCGTAGCTGGAATATAATCGATGAAAGTTGAAACATCTTTCCCATCAATTAAAATATTTGTAAACACTGGCTCTGTCGCTGGCATAACTTTTACAGAAAGGCTTTTTATCACAAATTTCTCAGCTACATTTAATCCCGGCACATTCACCAGTCCTGAGAGGTCTTCTTTAGACTCAATTGTAAATGTATAGCTTCCGACACTTCCAGCAGGAGAAGCCCAGCTCAGCACTCCCTGGCTATTTATTTGAGCATTATATGGATTGGGATTATTAACGTCACAATCATTGACCATCACGCCCTGGATTATAGCTCTTGTGCAATAAATCTTATACTTCAACGGAAAACCCTCTGGATCGCTAACTCCAAGAGGGAAATTCAGGCTTCCGCCGTCAGAAATAATCTGTCCTGTCCATCGCGGAACCAAAGGATCCTGATTCTTCAGCGCATACTCCTGCCAAAATATTGTTTCATCACCGTTGTAATTAACATAGTCAGTATAATCAACATCCCCGTCAGAGTCGCTATCAGCACTGCCAGATTTACAGTCCTGGAAGCAATTGCTGATTGTCTCGCCAATTTCACACACCAAATTGCCGCAGACAATTTGGCTTCCAGAATTAGAAAAGCAGTCTGAAGGACAGCTCCCAATAGTTTCTCCATCAGAGCAGACATTATCCCCGCATATAATCTCAATTATCTGTGTCTGCGAATCATCCATGCCAGAATCTTCTCTTGTTGCTCCTGAAATAATCTGCTCGCAATCCTCAGGACAGCTCCCAACCGTCTCACTCTCATCACACCTTGCATCTCCGCACATAACATTCTCTGCCAAGATACACGCCCCATAAGAACAACCTACATATTCTCCTGTACAAGCAATATCCACAAAAACAAGTTTGTCTCCATCACAAAAATATTCCCCTAATTTAACCCCGGAACAATAATCAGAATAAATATATTTTTCACCATCTTCAGCACCAGAAATTCTCCCACCCAATTCAGGATTAACTCCGCCATCGTTATCAGAACAGGAATCTCCCTCTCCAGAAAGAGCTTCCTCGCTAATCTCAAGAGAAGGAAGGGATATTTCTCTCCATGCTCTTCTTCCTCCATTGCCAAACCACAAATAACTAAATTCTGTTGCATCGCCTATATCTATCTGGCCATCACGGTCCAAATCAATAAATTCAGTATCATCTCCGCCAGCCCACTTAGCGCTAAATAAACTAAAATCATCAGAATCAACCTTTCCATTTTGATCAATATCTCCAGGAAGGCTTCCTAAACGAAAAGAAATCTTATTAGAAACGCCTATAGAATTTGCTGCATTAAATTTTATAACAATCCATTCGCCTGCAGGAATAATGTCATCAAACATCAAACTAACTTCCTCTCCATTAACATTAACATCGCTGATTTCTATCTCCCTGGGCGCTCCGCTTATAAGAGGATTATCACTCAATATCATAGAAAATGAATCAATTCCCAGCTCAGAGCCGTCTGGCTCAAAAATTGGCTCGCTAAACTTAAAAACAATCCTGTCAACACCTCCGCTCTCTCCTCTGGAATCTATATATCCTTCATACGGAAAGCTCTCAACAAGCACAGGAACAGCCGCGCTTGCAAGTTCAGACATAAATAAAAAAACAAGAATTATAAAAAAGAAATTTAAGATATAGCTACAGACTTTAGTAATTTGCCTTTTGTATTCCATCTTCTTGAGATACCTTTCATAAAGGAATAATATTTTATATATC
>CAYIOA010000022.1:8117-13216 GCA_964364885.1 Candidatus Woesearchaeota archaeon | reverse complement strand
TTTCTTCAAGGCAAGATTAGCGAGTGATAGTTCAGTCAACAGAAATAGCGGAAATATAAATATAATCAAGGGAACTTGCAAGGACGAAGATTTGGATGGGTTATATGATTATAATATTGTTAACTGTCCTCCTGGAAGGGATAATTGTGTTGAAACTGGATTAGCGTTTAGCCCTGGAGTGAGAAGTGACTTGATACCGACTACTTCGAAGTATACTACTGTTGACTTTAATACATTAACTGATTTGAGAGATAATGTCTTTTATCTCGACTTGAATGGAAGGAGAAGACTGGAGTTCAAAGATAAAGTAAGCTTTGTTAATGTAGATTCAAATGGATGCTTTATAACAACCCAGAAAATAGATTTGGACAGTGCTTTTGCTATTGATGACAAAAAAGTATTGGTTGATGGAAATATTTACAGAGTGTTTGACAAGAGCGCGTTTTTGAGCTTTTACGGGAGTTTTATCGCACCTAAGCTGAAGAAAGACGGAGCTGATTGTACGGATTGTATTTTAATCAGCAACACCAACGGAGTTATTAAATTTGAAGTTCCTGAATTCAGCAGTTATGAAATAAGCGAGGGAGAATATTGCGGTGACAGCATATGTAATAATGGAGAATCATGCTCGAGCTGTTCTGGTGATTGCGGGGGATGCAGTGGCTCTGGAGGCGGTGGCGGAGGCGGCTCTGGCGGAGGAGGAGGCGGTGGCGGAGGTGGTGGCTTCATACCTCCTAGAAGGAATTTATCTGGAAATTTGAGTGTTGGACAAAACAGCAGTTGTGTGGAAAGATGGATTTGCGAGCAATCGTGGAGCGAATGCTTGAATGGAAAACAGACTAAAGAATGCAAAGATATTAACAAATGCGGGAGTTCTATCAGTAAGCCAGAGAGCGAGAGAGTGTGCGGAGATGTTAATATTGCCGGTGAAGAGGGAGAAAAGAGTTCTTTTAAGCTAAGTAAAATAATTGTTATTGGTGGGCTTATTGTTTTAGTTTTTGCTGTTATATCAGTATCTGTTTTATTTTTCAGAAGGCATAAAAAGAAAGAGTAAAAACGAGTTTTAGAATTTTTGAAGAGCTGAGTGTTTTATTTAGTTTATTTGTTATTTATGCTGTTGAGAGCAGTAAAGTATTTATATGTGTTTGGTATAATTTTAACATGGCTAGGAAGAAAAAGCAGGATATTAATGTTGAAGCATTGAATTTTAAGCCAATACTTGATGAGACTGTAATGTGCTCCAGACTTGGGAGGACTTTAGCTAGTTTTGGTGCGACGCTTACTGGCAGGGAAAAGCATAATGCTGAGCTGGTTTATTTATTGTTAAAGGTGGGGAGAGAATTGCCGAAATCTCCCGCAACTGCACATATTTCTAGTGATAAAAAGACTAAAAAATATGGCTATGTTGACGCAGTAAAATGGTTCGCTAACAAATATCCTAATGCAGCAGAACCATTGCTTGCAAAACTTGAGGAAACTTATGATACAGATGAAATAGCTGTTGAGTACGGGCTTTCTCCTGATAGAGATTTTAGTGATGATAATTATATTAAAATTTTAGTTGATGTTTCAGGAATGCCCCAGCAAGATGCAGCTACTTTGTATCATGGAACTCTTAAGCCACATTTAGAGAGGGCTAAGCAAGAAGAAGGACTTGCTAGAGCGGTTATGAAATAAACTGTTTAAATGCTTCTTCTGCCTGTTTTGTCGACGCGCCGAGAGAGATAAGGAGATTAAACACATCTATTTTATTATTGCAATTTATACACGCGAATCTTGTTTTTGATTTTCTGCATATTCTTATATTTTGAATTATTCTTGCCAGTTGCTTTGCTTTCTCTTTTTTATCCATGCTCCTTATTTCTTTTAAGTCTACACCTAGTGCTATACTATTTTTTGCAGCTATTTTGGCAAGAACATGATTTAATCCGGAATTTAGCTGTTTAAGCTTGTCTTTTTTCTCTCCTTTCTCTGGGGAGAGGAGAATGTCGAATTTTCCGTATTCAAGGATTTTTCTATTAAATAAATTGTCCTGTGCTTTTATTATTATAGGTTTCTGTTCTTTTTTTATCAATTTTCTTGCCAGCTCCAGGTTGGTAGTTTCTATCATTTTAATTGTAAATTGTTGTTCCTATGAACTTTTTATTTTTAAATATCTTCGAGAGATTATTCATGTCTGGACCGATAATATAGGTTTTTATTTTATGTTTATTTATTATGACTGATGCATTTTGGTCGAGTATGAAGTTTTGTCCTGCTTTAAAGCGTATTGCAAGAGCTTTTTTCTTAAAATCCTTCCAGGAGATGCTGGAAATGAGCTTTGCTTTTTTGTTTATTTTTGGGTTGTCTGAATAAAGACCCTTTACATTTGTTATATTTACGAATTCTGTTTTTAGGCAGGAGGCTAATGCTGCTGCTGTGCTGTCTGATGTAGAGTTTTCTGAGTATCTCAGCGCGCCGCAGATAACAACGTTGTTTTTTGCTAGATTTCTCTTTATTTCTTTCATGTTTTTTGGCAGGGTGTCGTTGGCTTCTTTGCCGAAGAGCTGCATTATAAACAGGGCGTTCATTCTTGTTGCCCTGATTCCTGCAAGTGAAATCTCTTTTTTTGATTTTCCCTCTTCTTTTAATACTGAAATATACTTTCTGGCTATTGTTCCTCCTCCGCAGACTATCACAAATTTATGAGTTTTGTAGTGTTTTTTCAAAGTTTCTTTAAATTCGTTCAAGAACTTAGTGTTTATTTTTTCTGGAATAATTACAGAGCCGCCGAGACTTATTACCAGGGTTTTCATTTATATTACAGCTCAATTTTAATTTTAAAGCTGTCGGTTGCGGTTTTTGGCTAGTTGTTATGTATTGTGCATTACAACAATGATTTTTAAGTAGTTCTTTCTTGTTTTTTCATGCCTGATTTGAGTGATTATTTTGCCAGAAGAACTTATCAACATATTCTTGAGATAGCTGGTAAATCGCGAGTAACGTTTCGCAATGGCGTATTCGGATATAATTCGGAATACCCTTCTAGTTTACAAGTCTGGAAGGACTATGAGATTCGCTTTGTTGACAAGGGCAGAACAATTGATGTTGTTTTGAACAGCCATAGAAAACCATTTAGCAATGCGGCAAAAAGACTCAGCGATTTAAGAGTATCCAGAGATTATAAAGAAATTTTTGATGATATAGCTGTTCGTTCTGAAGAAAGTCATTTGGTTTTTGAAGTTCAGGCTGTACCTAAGAAAAATAGCTCCGGCAGAACGCAGAATGAGGATAAACTTTTCTATGCTCTTTATCAATCAGTTGTTAAACCAATTTTATCTTTTCTATTTGAAATTGAGAGCAGAAAGTAATTACTTGAATATCTCTCCGTTTTCCATGCTCCAAAATAACAAATCAAGTTCATCCGGGGGAATTCCTATTTGTTTAGAGAACTTAAGAAATTTTTCTTCTGTTTCCAAATAATTATTTTTACTCTTTATTTTATTGTCGGATATAATATTAAATTCCTTTAGATTTTTTAGAATATGCCTGTCTAGAATTGCGATTTTGTTGCTTGATTTTCCTATATTTCTCAGAAAATGCGATGATTCTTTTAAGCCATATCCCTTTACATTTTCCGCCAGAACATTCCTTAATTCTTTGATGTTTTGACTTTTGATAAGCTGTTTTATTTCATCCCATTTGGATAATCCTTCTAGGAGATACAGTGTTTTATTGTTGTGAAAACGTGTTTTAGTTTTTAGGATTTGAGCTACATTAGTTTTATTTTTGTCTTTTAAGAGCTGGATTTGAGCTACCGCTTCCCAGCATCTTTGAGCATTGCTTTGAGGAGTAAGAATGCAGAACATAAACTCTTTTATGTAAAGATTTTCTGGAAGAGTTCTGAATTCATTTAAGCGGGCTTGTATCTTTTTTTTATCTTTTGAATATTGCTCTAGAATTGTTTTTTTCAGGTTATTCATCTAATAGAGTGAATGATGGGATTTTAATACATTTTGAATGGAGTTCTTTTTTGTATTATGAAACGCGTGCCTACGAACTCTGAAATGACTGCTGTTATTAGTATGTCTTTATAAGCTGCTCTGAAAAGACCTGATACAATTGGAACTCTTGTTTTTTCTGATATTTCCTCCATTAAAGAGTTTATTTCCTCTTCTGAGAGAGTTATTTGGGTTGCTTGTATGCTGCCAGCCTTGTTTATTAGAACATTTTTTCCTGGGCCCGGGCATTCAATACTTAGCACTGCCGGGTCTGACAGAAATTGAGCTGTTCTTCCGAGATTTATTTTTACTTCATTTGCTGATTCTTTTTGCGGAGGAGGCGGAAGATTTGGCTGGAATTGGTTAATTCTCTGAGGCGGTCTTCTTTGAATTGGCAGACTTTGCATTGATAAATTTGAAGGAGTTAATCTGACAACTTTGGGCGTTAAAACAACTTTTTTTTCTTGAATGTTTTTTGGGTTTATTTGAAATGATGGAACTTGCTGGTGAAGTTGAACCTGCTGCCTGCTGGAAGGCACCATAAACTCTTTTTTTTCTATCTTTGGCGCAGAACTTGCAATTAGGGAACGCACGAATTCTTTTATAACATACTCCTGTATCTCTTTTTTTGTTTCAGACATTTTAGAATCTTGGGAGAGGTCTGTTGCTCTGGTTTATTGACCTTGGTTCTTCGTTCATCTCTTTTTGCGATGCCGGGCCGTAAACGCGCTCGCGCATGCGCTCCTCCATTAATGTCAATCCTTTTGCAATTGTTTTATTCTGGTCTAACAGGCGATCAATTTTCTCAAGAAATTCTTTATCTTTTTCATACTCTCCGACTGGCGCATGGCTTGCCAGATTTTTCGCAGTTACCTCGAACAAAGCAAGCAAGCTAGTTATTTCTTTTGCTAATTTGTCGAATTTTTCTGCCAGTTCTGTATGGACTTTCTGCAGTTCAACTAGATTTTTCAGCAATGCTTCTTCCAAACTTTCTTTTCTTTTAGGATGTTCACTAGAATGTTCGGCAATTGCCCCTCTTTTTTTTGGCATAATAGTTTTAAGACAGAGCAATTTATAAATGTTTTTAAATGACGTTTAATTTGTTGTTTAAGGGTGCGT
>CAYIOA010000022.1:0-8017 GCA_964364885.1 Candidatus Woesearchaeota archaeon | reverse complement strand
CACGTGAAAAATCTCCAATTTTAGATTGGAGTCAGATGCCGTAGGTTTTTTCTGGTTCTCCCCAAATCCGAAGGATTTGGTGATTTTTGGGAATCGAAGTTACTAAACGCAAACAGTTTTGCGGGTTTCGATTACTTCAAAATATACTTGTTTTGGAGTTGCCAAAATTTCTAAGGAATTTTTAGTACTCTTCGCGCCATATCTAGAGCTTCTTTAGAATATTAATTTCGTCCCAGGAGACTGCCGCGCCTTTGAATTTTGTGGCATACAGCGCGGCTTCAAGGGCTTTTGCGCCATTGACTTTCAGAATTCCTTTCTTATAAGCTACATAAACTAACTCTGTTGAGCGGATGAATCTGAATTTTGAGAAAACTGCCAAATTCTTTTTATTAGTTGTTATTTTTTTATGAAGCTTCGAGGACATTAGCTCTTCCAGGCTTTCTGGTTTTTCTGCAAGTATTCTGGTTGTTCTTTCGTCTATCGCTATTATATTTTCTATTCCTTTTTCTGTTAATATGGAGGAAAGAGCCAGACAGGACATCTCTGCATCGCTGACGATTTGTATGCTTCTTCCCTGTGACTCAAGTGAATTGTTTGCATTTTCTTTTAATTTTTTAGTCAGTGAATTTATTTCTTCATCTGATATATTTAGTGATTGAGGTAATTCTAAATGCTTTGAGTCAATGAGATTGCTTACTCTGAGTGCGCCAAGCTCAAATCTTGGTATGTTTATCGGGCGGTCAACAATTTCATACTTGACTTGTTTTGTAATTAAGAATTTTATTTTTGTTATTTTTTTGAATTCTTCTATTAAGTATAACAGTCCATTCATTGATAGGTTGATAAGGGCTCCTGAATCTAGAATTAATGCTTTCATTTGAAAAACTCCAGAGCCATTTCAGCTCTTTTTTTAATGTTTATTGTCATGCTCGGCTTTGTTTCCGGGAGGTTTTTTTGTCCTATGTACTCGGATAATTCCCATTGTGTTATACCTAGCAATCTTGAAGTTTGCTCTAATGATATGCCATGCTCGTAAATCTTTGAGCCTTTATTTATTGAAGCCTTTCTTATTACTTCTTCTATGTATTTCTTTAAATTTGGGGAAACGGACTCAAGCAGTTTTCTCGAGTTTACGAAAACTTCTTCGTATTCCTTCTGATTATTTTTTTCTATTTCAGCTATTGATTTGTCAATTATTGCATTTAGTTTTTTTATAAATTCTCTCCAGTCTTTTATCTTTTTGTAGTCTTCTCTTTCAATTAATTTGCTTAATGTGTAGACTAAAACAGCCAGTGTAATGCTGCCGGCATCTTGATAAGTTGAAGCAGAGTGAATTGTATGGTTTGACAATTCTTTTAGTTTTATTGCATTGTTTTCAGCTAAGTATTGTTTTATCTCTTTGAGAACGTGGACAATATGCTCAACCTCCTTTTCTTCGATGTCCATCTGATTGTTATGGGTTTTTATTATTTATACTTATAGGTCTATGTCTGGGTTGAAACTTTTGTCTATGACTTTTTCTGATATTATTGTTTGCTTGTAGAATTCTTCTGGAGTTGACGCGAGATATGTTTCTACAATTCCTCTTTCTGGATAGTACCCGATTCTGGCATCTCTAGTTGGTGTTCTTTCTAGCAGCAAGTCTATTGCCGTGCTTATCACTGCTTCTGTGCTGACAGGATTTGAGATTTTTCCTTGTTTAATGAATGGCATAACTTTTTCTGTTGCGACTGTGTTCGGGTAAATTCTATACAAAGTTATATTTTTTATTTTTTCTTCTTCTATCTCTTTTTCTAGATGAAACAGCGCAGATGTTAACCCCATTTTTGCGGGGCCGTAACCAAGTCCTATTTCAAAAACTTTCAAAGAAGCTTGTGATAGAACTGTTAATATTTTTAGATTATTTTTTGTATGCTTGAATTTCTGCGCTAGGTAGTGCGTTATTCTATAGGGAGAGAGCATATCAAAGTTTATAAGAGCTTCAATTTCTTCGAATGGTGTTTCAAGTGACTGCCCTTTCCATGTGCCTGCGTTATTTACGAAAATATCCAGTTTATTGTGGGTGCTGTAGACTTCATCTATAATTTTTGTTATTGTTTCTATTTTTGTTATGTCTCCAACTTTTGATTCAGCTTTTCCTCCTGATTTTCTTATTTTATTCTCTGCTTCTTCCAGCTTGTCTTTTGTTCTTGCTACGAGATAGACAAGGGAGCCATGGAATGCGAGCGCGCTTGCTATTCCGAAGCCGATGCCTTCGCTTGCGCCTGTGACAATTGCGATTTTTCCTTCAAGAGTTGCGCGTTTTTCCATGGAGCTTTTATGGGCGAGATGTTTAAAAATTTATAGGGGATAGTGTGTTGATTGCTTAGATGCACTAAAGATTTAAAAACCAAAATAAAATCTAGTTTGATGAAAGGATATACGCCTGAAGGGATGCCGATAGTTGATAAGAGGACTATTGAAAAACACGCTAGGGATGTTTATGAAGAAGATTGCAGGTTAAAGAGAGGAGAAATTTCTTATTTGGAGAATATTTTTCTTGAAGAAAATGATTTTTTGTGGAATTGTTTGTTGGATGATATAGAAGAATCTGACCTCCCGAAAGATGCAAAGATAATTTCTGTTAATTTCTTTGTAGATAGTTATAAACTGCTAGCTTTGCAAGGAAGAAGGAATACTCCTTCTTTAATTTTGCCATATGTGACTGAGGGGAGTTTTGAAAGAGGGAACGAAATGGTTGAAAATTCTGATAAATATGTCTCTTGTATAACCTCTGAGAATGAATTTTATTTTAAGGACCGTGCAGGTTATGCCCTTTTATTAGTTGAAGCAGCATTATTTTCTTCTGAACAAATATCTGGAATATTTGTTGATCCACTGTTCAGAGTTTATTCTGCTATTAAAGAAGCTGCAAAGATTGTTCCTCTGAGTGAGAGAGTTATAAAATAGGAAATATTAAATATCAGTTATTCTTGTATTGATTATGGAAGTTCTGCTAGACACGAATTTTATAATCTCCTGCTTGATGAAGAAAATTGACTTTTTGGGGCAGTTAGAGGAGATGGGGTTTAAGTCGGTTATTCCAAGAGAAGTTTATCAGGAATTAAAGGATTTGAGGGTGAGCAATAAAATATCTCATGAAGAAAGAGTTGTGATTGATGTTGCTCTTGAATTGTTTCAGAAAGGAAAGGTTAAACATACAAAACTTGGAAGAAGGAGTGTTGATGAAGGGCTTATACTTAAGGGAAAGAGCGGAATTTATATTGCTACATTGGATAGAGAAATAAAAAGGCAGATTCCTAATAAAATAGGTATTTTGAGTTCTGCGAAGCGAGTTCAGGTTGAGAGGGATTAGATATATCTCTTTTTTTGATGCCAAGATTCTTGACAAACCACGCACTTTATTACGTGGAGAATCTTGGACACAAGAGAATTGCTGAATAATATAATTCTCTGTGCAGAAAATTCTATTTTGAAACAAGAATTTTCTTGCATCCAAAAATCCAAACAAACTGCGGACTTCAGTCCGTAGTAAAACATGAGGATTTTTTGATATAGTGGCTATTTCTGAAATTGTTAAGTCAGAGAATGTAATAATTTAAATACTTTTCATTGCGAGCTAATATATGTTAATTGGAATAGAGAAAGTGAAAGGAGGAATGGAAAATGGAAGGTAGAAATGCTCAGTACGGGGCGACTATTTTGCGGGTGTTTTTAGCAGCTCTTTTTATTGTGCCTGGAATTGGGAAATTGATTAATCCTGCAGGCATTATTGGAATGCTTAGCGGTTTAGGTTTTCCTGCTGCTAGTTTTTTTGGATGGATAGTATTGTTATCTGAAATAATATTCGGGCTTGCGCTTTTAGTCGGATGGAAAGTTAAGTATACTACTTGGCCCCTGATTATTATATTAATTGTTGCGACATTAATAGTCCACATTCCTGCTGTTAGTATGGAGAATCCTATGACTTTGTTGAATGTATTGTTTCATTTAATCGGAATTGCGGGATTGATTAATATTTTTTTAACAGGAGCAGGAGCATGGGCAGTTGATAAGAATTAAAATTTAATTTCCTTTTAATTAGTTTTTATTTTAAAATGAAGAAGATAGTTGTAATTGGTGGTGGATTCGCAGGAGCTCATGCTGCTAGAAAACTTGAAAAGTATTTTAATGTTAGTTTGGTTGATACAAAAGATTATTTCGAGTTTACTCCCGGAATTTTGAGGACTATTGTTGAGCCGAGGCATACAGGGAATATTCAGATTTTGCATAGGCATTACCTGAAGAGGGCTAAGGTTATTATCGGAGAGATTTCTGAGTTGAATGAGCAAAGTGTTTTTATTGGCAAGAAAAAAATTCCTTTTGATTATTTGATTATTTGCTCTGGCTCTAGCTATAACACTCCTATTAAAGAATCTAATTTGGTGAGCGCGACAAGAGCACAACATTTGAGAGATTGTTATGATGAGTTGCGCAGGGCAGAGAGGATATTGATTATCGGGGGAGGATTGGTTGGTGTTGAGCTGGCTGGAGAGATTTGCTGGAAATATGGGCAAGAAAAGAAAATAACGATTGTTCATGCCAAAGATGAACTAATAGAACGGAATCATTTTAAGGCAATTAATTACGCTGAAAAATATCTGAGAAAAAAAGGGGTTAGCATTTTGTTTAATGAGAAAATTGTTGATAGCCAGAAAGGAGTTTATATCAGCGATAAGGGAAATGAGTTCAGAGTTGACATTGCTTTTTTATGCACCGGAATAACACCTAATTTTAAGTTTATTAAGGGAGGATTTAAAAAATATCTAAATGAGAAGAATCAGATTAAGGTTAATAGTTATTTGCAGCTAATTGGAAAGGAGAATATTTTTTCTGCAGGAGATATAAATGACCGGGCTGTTGAGAAAACTGCGCAGAATGCAATAAAACAAGGGCACATAGTTGTTAAAAATATTCTTGCTTTGGAGTCTGGCAAGAAATTGAGGGAGTATCATTCTGAGCGAACTCCGATGGTTATTAGTCTTGGAAAATATAAAGGCATTCTTACTTACAAGAATTTTATTCTTAGAGGATTTTTGCCGGCGGTTGTAAAGATGCTTGTTGAAAAACTGGAGATGATGAAGATGCGTTTGTAAATTTTAATGCCAAAGTTGCTTTGGACATCCAAACCTCAAGAATCCTCCAAAGTCGGATTCTTGACGGCACTCAAAGTCCTATGGACTTTGATGAGTCCAAACAAACTCCACACTTTAGTGTGGAATAACATACAAGGACTTTTTAATAAAAGAGGTTTGTCTGAGTACCTAATGATAAAAGAATTTTTGGGGTTTTTTGCTTAAACTAGCAAACAAAACATTTAATAATAATGTTTGCTATTGGTATTTAGTAAAAGGAGGTGAAAGTGATGGTATCAAAAACAATCATGGGTGGCGGAGCAATACTGCTTGCTATTCTAATTGCATTAACACAGGTGCTTACATTACCTAGCTATTTGCATTACGTCTGGGCAGCTATTGCACTGATTTGGGGAATTGTATCTTTTGCTGGAAAGTAAAAAGATAAAATAATTTTTTATAATATTTTTATGTTTATTCTTTCGTAATATCTATAGTTTGCTGTAGGGATAAAACTATAAGTCTGTAGAACATGACTTTTGCATGATCGAACTTGTAATATCATCACATAAAGTATTCAAAATAAAATATCATTTTGTTTTTTTAGAAAATATATCAAAAAGTCAAGGAAGAAAGGGATACCAATCGAAGTTAATTTTTTAGATGTCCTATGGCTTGCTGTGGAGAGTTTCACTTATTCAATAATTAAATTGCCTTTCATTCCTTTTGCCTTGTGCTGTCCTACACTGCAATAATATTCGAATGTCCCTTTTTTGTCTGCAACAAATTCTACAGAGGAAGAGCCGCCTGCGTTAATTTTTTCTGTTCTTGCATTAAACTCATCAACAACCCAGTCATGAAATCCTTCACTGCTTGTGAACTCAATTCTAACTTTGTCTCCTTGCTTTATTTTAATGTCTGGATTTTCAATGCCGTCAATATAGAATCTTAGATTGGCGCTGTCAACAACAAATGTTTTCATATTAATATTTTTCGGATTGTTAACAGTATTGCCCGTGATATCTGAATTATCCGAATTGGAGTTTGATAGAATGAAAAAAATTCCGATTCCAACTGTTAACAAAGCGATTAAACTGACTAATAATTTATTCATGCGTCAAATAAATAAAATAGATATATAAAGTTTATGCCTGTTTATCTTTTAACCATATTCTATCCAGACAAAACTTATCTGTTCCGTTCATAAAAACTACGAGTGTTGCAAAAGCTAAGCCAAGGTCTCTTACTCCAAGAGCATTAAATCCTAAAGAGAATGCGATGCCGAATAAGTGAAGCGAAAGAATTAAAGAAGAAAATTTTGTGAATAGTCCTATCAATAATGAAGTTCCTAAACTTAATTCTAGAAGCGCGTTTATGGTAACTATTTTTTCGGCAGCAATACCAAATACGAGTGCATAGTTTGGAACGAACCCACTCCATTCAATGGGGGAAGTAATCTGCTGAAATCCAAAATAAAGAAAGACCAAACTCATGGCAATTCTTAGCACTGGTTTTGAAAATTTTTCTAATTCTATCATCTTTTTTTCTCAATCAGTTTTTTGCCATTCATGTATGGAATTAAGACTTTTGGAATGTTAATTGAACCGTCTTTGTTCTGGTGGTTCTCCAGGATTGCTACGAGCGCTCTTGATGTGGCAATTGCCGTGTTGTTGAGAGTATGGACGAATCTCTTGCTGTTTTTTTCATCTATGAATTTTATGTTTAATCTTCTTGCTTGGGCTTCTTCCATGTTTGTTACAGAAGTAATCTCAAAATATTTTTGCTGTCTTGGAGACCATGCTTCTAAATCAGCGCCCTTTGCTTTTAAGTCTGCCAAGTCGCCTGAGCAGGATTCTATTTCACGGATTGGAATTTCAAGATTTTTGAATAATTCTTTTGACAGCAAGAGAAGTTCGTTGTAGTATTTGTAAGATTCTTCCGGCTTGCATATAACGACCATTTCCTGCTTGTTGAACTGATGAGTCCGGTATAGCCCCTTTTCATCAATGCCGTGAGAGCCGATTTCTTTTCTGAAACACATGGAATAGCCAGTTATTTTTATCGGCAGTTCTTTATGATTTAGCATTTTGTTGATAAACATACCTATAACTGGATGCTCTGATGTTGCTATTAGGTATAAGTCTTCACCTTCTATTTTGTAAGCCATCTGCTGTATTTCAGAATTGGAGTAAACTCCTTCTAGAATGTTTTTTCTTATCATTAATGGTGGCTCAATATATTGATATCCTCTTGATACCATAAAAGTTCTTGCGTAGTTTATTAGAGCCATGTTCAATAATGCTAAATCTCCTTTTAAATAATAGAATCCGTTTCCTGAAGTTTTTGCTGACGTATCAAAATCTGCAACGCCCAGGGATTCTGCAAGCTCTGTGTGGGTTTTTATTTGAAATGATGGCTTAATTGGTTTTCCAATTACTTCTCTGACGACATTTTCTGAAGCGTCTTTACCTATAGGAACGCTTTTATGAATTATGTTGGGAATTCGTTTTAACAATTCATGTATTTCGGATTCTAATTTCGCTGATTTTGTTTCCAGCTCTGCAATTTTCTCAGGAATTTGTTTCGCCCTTGTCATTAATTGCTTTGTGTTTTTACCTGCTTTTTTCGCTTCTGAAATTTCTATTGATATTTTGTTTCTTTCATGGCGGAGTTTATCTGTCCGCGTTTTTAGATTTCTCCAATCAATATCTTTTTTGGCTATTTTTTCTACAAGAGAAAGCTTTTCCAGCTGGAACTTCTTTTTTATGTTTTCTTTTATTAATCCCTGGTTTTCTCGGATTAGTTTTATGTCTATCATTGAATGTTCAAGGAGAGGGATTATTTAAAGGTTATTTTAGTTTTGTTAAGGTTTAAAAAGGGCTGTTAAGTTGAATTGTTATGGA
>CAYIOA010000021.1:0-13239 GCA_964364885.1 Candidatus Woesearchaeota archaeon | reverse complement strand
GAAGCCATAAATTTATTTCGTATAGCGTGAATAGCGACGACTCGTGCGAATATCCTACAAGAACACAGAAGGCGACTTATTTATTAGAGTCTGATTTTTTCGCCAAAGAAGTTTTTGGCTGCTTGTCTGGATTTGGGAAGGTGCGAGCATGAATTTTTTGATGGAGCTATTGAAGATATGAGCACAGATATTACTGATTATAAGAGGATTAAGATAGAGGGAATGGAGAGAGACCTGGATGGAGTCATAGAGGGAATTATTGTATTGGAAGATATTATAGAGCGGAATAGATTTGATTATAGAGAAGCATGGAGGAAGTTTCTTCCTGAGAAAGATTTTGCTCCTTATGAACAAGGAGTCGGGCTTATGAGCTATACTCCTATTGTTTCAATGCGAAAGTGCCTGCCGGCATATCAGGAATTTAGTGGCAAGGTTCGTGATGTTCCTTATTATCTTCTTGTTTTAAATCAGGCGAGGGAAAGTAGACCAAAAAGTGAAAGCAAGCCGGCTGAAATTAAGGAGACTTTCCACTGCAAATTATGTGAAAATGTGCTTTCCCGTGAGATGATTATTTCAGAGATTGGTGACTACTTTCTTGCACCGAATGGATATCCTTATCATATGTTTGCTTCACTGCTTATTCATAAAGGAGAGAATAAAAAACAAGGGGACTTAGGCGTTGGCGATATTGAGACTTTTATGAAAACTTCTGTTTTACTTAACCAGTATGTATTTTACAATAGTATTGGCGCGGGCGCCTCTATAGCAGAGCATCAGCATGCGCAGGTTGTTGACCCAGCGGAAATAAGAACAGATAATGAGATAGTGCCTTATCCTATTTTAAATAATTCGTTTGTTGGAAGAGAGCCAGTTAATGGAAAGAGAGACGTGTTTCGTCTTAGGAATTACGCCTTTGATTCTCTTATTTTTACTGGCAGAGATGCTCCGTATAAAGCAAATTATGCTGTGCATTTAATAAAAAGTGATAATAACGCATTTAATATTTTAATTAATAAAAATGAGGTATTTGTTATTGGCAGGAATCCGAGCCGTGAAAAATCAGTTTGTATTATGAGAAAAGTAGGAGGTTATGAACTGAGCGGAGTCGCGCTTTTGGGAGACATAGAGGAGAAATCCGGAGAAATGAATTTGAATGTAAAGGGAGCAAAAATATTCAGCAATATGACTTATGAGATTCTTAGTGCAAATTTGCGCTCTGCTACAGTAAATCTTGATGGGGTGGCGTGTCATTTTTAATATGAAAGCCATACTGCTTTCTGCAGGTTATGCAACAAGACTATATCCGCTGACTTTGGATAAGCCCAAAGCGCTATTAGACGTGAATGGCCGGCCGGTTATTGAACATATTGTTGATAAGATATCCAAGATTGAGAATGTTGACGAGATAATTATTGTCACGAATAATAAATTTTATGATAATTTTGCTGAGTGGAAAATGGCTTGTGAATGCAAAAAGCCTTTGTTTATCATTAATGATAATACAAATAACAATGAAGAAAGATTGGGTGCTATTGGAGACATAAATTTTGCTATAGAAGAGAGAAAGATTGACGATGATGCTATTATTGTAAACTCTGATAATCTCTTTTCTTTTAATTTGAATGAGATATACGAGTATTTTATTTTGAATTCAGACACTATCGGCATGTTTGACGTTGGTAGTTTGGATATTGCAAGAAAAATGGGAAATCCTCTTCTTGACAAAGAGAACAGAATAGTTTTGTTCAAGGAAAAAGACCAAGACACTAAGTCAAGTTTGTGTTCTGTAGGAATTTATCTTTTTTCCAGAAGCACAATGAAACTTTTTTATAAATATCTTTCAGAGGGAAACTCCCCTGATAAATCCGGGGAATTTGTAGAGTGGCTGTATAAGAGAAATCCTGTTTATGGGTATGTTTTTGACAATAAAAGAGAATATTGGTTTGACATTGGCTCGAAGGAAGATTATAATAACGCGTGCGAGTATTTGAGCGGGTTAATGGAAATTGATAAAATGAAGATTTTGCATAATCAGGATGAGAGTGAAAAATGACAAACGAATCCGTGGAAAATTATAAACGTGTTAATTGGAGAGAATTTCGCGAGGACTTTTGTTTAGAGTGTGGTAATAAACTGGAGAGAGAATTTGACAGGTATTATGGTTCTTATTACTATTCTCATAAAATAGCTTATTGCACGAAGTGCGAATGGTGGAATTATGATTTTTTATATGAGGACACGAATGGCGATTCAGACTCTGGGGATACAATACAAGGAAAGGGTCTTGAGCATTTAGTTGATTTCATAGCACCACAAGGAAGCTCAGCAACACCGCTTGGAACGTTGGTTATAGAAAAACTCAAAAACAGAATTAAACAATTAAAAGAGCTAAGAAAATGAAAATTTTAGTTACCGGGGGAGCTGGATTTATAGGAAGTCATGTTGCTGAGTTGCTGATTGAAAATGGGCATGATGTTGTTGTTATTGATAATCTTTCTTCCGGAGTTAAAAATAGCATAGACTCCCGCGCTAAATTTTACGAGGTTGATTTAGCAGATAACTCACGCGTGCAATACATCTTTGATAAAGAGCGTTTTGATGTTGTTTATCATCTGGCTGCACAGATTGATGTAAGAAAGTCTGTCGACAATCCTGTTGAGGACGCGCGGGTTAATGTTCTTGCTAGTTTAAATCTGCTTGAGCTCTCTGTTAAACATGGAATTAAACATTTTATTTTTTCATCTACCGGAGGAGCAATTTATGGAGATAATGTTGCTATACCGACTAATGAGGAATCATTAGAAAAACCGCTTTCTCCATACGGGTGCGCAAAATTATCTATTGAGAAGTATCTTAATTATTATAATGCTGTTTACGGACTAAAATATACTGCTTTGAGGTACTCTAATGTTTATGGGCCTAGACAAAATCCTCATGGAGAGGCTGGAGTAATAGCTATTTTTTTTAATAAAATGCTCCGAAACGAGAGCCCCATAATTTTTGGAGGCTTTCAAACAAGAGATTTTGTTTTTGTTGAAGATGTCGCTCGAGCTAATTTGCTGGTTTTGAGTGATACAAAAAGTGAGGTTTATAATGTTGGAGCAGGCTTTGAGACTTCTATCAGCGGGCTGTTTGAAAAGATGAATAGTTTTTTTGGAGGCAAGTTTATCTCAGAATATAGAGAGAAGAAAAAAGGGGAGCAGGAAAGAAGTTGTTTGAATTATGACAAGATTAAAAAGAATTTGGAATGGAAACCGGAGATTATGATTGATGAAGGATTGAAGAAGACGCACGATTGGTTTTATCAGAGATATATCCTTATAATCTAGTGAAATTAAATTTATAAACCTCTTTTTGGCTAGAACTATGGAGCAAGATGATATTAAAACCAATAGGCGAGAGAGTTGTTTTGAAGCAAGTTGAAGGGGAAGAAAAAACAAAGTCTGGGATATATCTTCCAAAGTCCAGCGAGGAGAAAAAACAAGGCGAGATAGTTGAGGTTGGAACATTCAACGATGGAAAACAACTTCCTTTAAATAAGGGAGACAAGGTGATTTATGGAGGATATAGCTCTGAGGAATTTGAGATTAATGGAAGAAAGCATTTGATTGTTGAATTTAAGGATATCCTAGCAAAATTTGAGGAAGAAAAATAATGGCGAAGCAGATAATATTTGGGGAGAATGCGAGAAGAGCGCTTTTGAAAGGCATTGACAAAGTTACAGATACAGTTAAAATGACTTTAGGTCCTAAAGGGAGAAATATTATTCTTGATAAGTCTTCTTCTCCTTTGATTACAAACGACGGTGTTACAATAGCTAAGGACATTGAGTTAAAAGATAAATTCGAGAACATTGGAGCTAAGTTGATTAAGGAAGTCGCATCTCAGACGCAGGATAAGGCCGGCGATGGAACAACAACTGCAACTTTGCTTGCTCAATTGATGATTGCTGAAGGATTGAAAAATATCGCGGCTGGTTCAAACCCTATTGAGATAAAAAAAGGGATTGAAATTGCTACAGGAGAAGTTGTTAAATATCTGAAAAGAAAATCTGTTTTAGTTAATAGCAGAGAGCAGATAGAGCAAGTTGCAACTATTTCTGCAAATAATGATGAAAAAATAGGGAAATTAATTGCAGAAGCAATGGAGAAAGTTGGAAGCAAGGGGGTTATAGCTGTTGAAGAAGCAAAGAGCATTGAAACGAATCTTGAACTTGTCGAAGGCATGCAGATTGATAAGGGCTATATTTCACCATATATGGCGACTGATCATGAAAAAATGGAGGTTTCTTATGAAGATCCTTATATATTAATCAGCGACAGGACAATTTCTGCTGTGAAAGAATTAGTTCCAACTTTAGAGATAGTTGCGCAGGAATCAAGGCCTCTGCTGATTATTGCAGATGATGTTGAAGGCGAGGCGCTTACTACTTTAGTTATTAATGTTTTGAGAGGAGCAATTAAGGTTTGTGCTATAAAAACACCAGGCTTTGGGGATGAAAAAGAGGAATTGCTCGAGGATATTGCAGTTTTGACAGGCGGGAAAGCTATTTTCAAGGGGCGGGACGATAAACTTGAAGATGTTTCAATTGAAGACTTAGGTTCTGCTAAGAAAATAAGAATAACAAAGGATGAGACTCTTATTATTGAGGGCAAAGGTAAAAAAGCAGAGATAGAGAAAAGAATCAGAAGTATAGAGGCACGGATTTCTTCTGAGGATTCAGAGTATGCTAGAGACGACTTAAGAAAAAGACTTGGTAAACTAAGCGGAGGAGTTGCTGTTATTAATGTTGGTGCTGTAACAGAAACAGAGTTAAAAGAAAAGAAAATGAGAATTGATGATGCTTTGCATGCAACAAAAGCTGCTGTTGAAGAAGGAGTTGTAGTCGGGGGAGGCATAGCTTTGTTTAGGGCTATGAAGGAAATTGATTTATTGAGAGTTCCTGCTGAGCAGACCATAGGGCTTCGAATTGTAAGAAAATCACTTGAAGGACCAGTAAGACAAATAGCTATCAATTCTGGGAAAGATGGCTCCGAAGTTATTGCAAATTTAAATGGGAAACCTGATAATTTTGGATATAACGCCCGCAGTGATAGCTATGAGGATTTATTCTTGTCTGGAGTAATTGATCCAACGAAAGTTGTTAGAAATGCTTTACAAACTGCTTCCAGTATTGCAGCCATGGTGTTAACAACAGAAGGTCTTGTTGCAGATTTTGAAGAGGAAAAAGATAAATTTTCGGAGTCAAATCCTGCTGTTATTATCTAAATGTCAGAAAAAAGACCTTATGTTTCTTATGTAATAAGAGCTGATATAGATGATAAAGGAATAGCGTATACGATAAAAAGAGCAGTATTGTCATTTTTAGAGCATCACGGTCTTGAGGGAAAAGTCTCTGACTTTAAAGCTACGTCGAACAGGTTTGAAGCTAATCTTTTGATATATAAAAGCGACAAACCAGATCTTAATTCTCTGGCATTAAGAGATTATATAGATACCAGCGGAAAACTGCCGTCTCAATTGAAAAAGCGCCCTGAAATAGAGATTAATCCGACAACGCAGGAAGAAATATCTGCTTTTTTGGAGAATCAAGGAGAGAGAATAGTAAGTGAGGGGACAAGAACTGATGATGAATGGGTTTTAGCCTTTCAGGAAGTTGCTAAAAAAAATAGCGAGGAGGCTAGTAAGTATCAAGGCAGAATAGATGAACTGGAGCAAAGAGTTAATTTATTGAATAAAACTATTACAGAAAGACAAAGACTGTTGGAGGGAGAGCAGAAAAAAAGAAAATCTCTTGAAAGTAGGTTGTCAGAGGTTGTAGCAATAGAATTTGACAGCGCTTTATCTGCAATAATAGATGGCTACGTTGCTAAAGGTTTGGAAGCATTTTTTAATATCTTTGTTGACCACAGCACTCTTGAAGAAAATGAAGATACTAGTTTTTTACTAGAAAATTCCCATAGAACTGATATTCCTGGTTTGTTCGAATATGTTAATAGAAAAATCTCCACTGATTTCAAGTCTGATGAAGATATTGACAGATGGAAAAGACACATGGAGGGGGCTAGTTCGTGGGAAAATTCTCAACAAGGCAGGAAACTCTTAGAAGAGAAAAAAAATCTGGAGAAAGATTATAAATTTATCGGCATGGTTGAGCGGGGAGAGATAGATCTGAGCGAGGGCACACTTAAGCTAATAAAAGAAACTATATCAGATAAAAAAATTGAGGATATTGAAGATAGGATTGAGAAATATAAATCTATTTTTGTCCTTGAAACTGAAAAGTATGGGCGGCTTGAAGAACTTAAGAAAAAACATGGGCAATTTTTGACAGTCTTTAATAATTCTAAAAAAAGACTTGCAGAAGAAGTGGAAATACCAATCGTCGTTCATGTTTCTTTGGGAGAGAGTCCTGATTTGTCAATTTATGTTCCTTCTTTCGATGTGAGGAATCCTTTAAATTTGTATTTGGAAAAGTTAATAGGAGATAAATCTGAAAAATTGGGGAATTGTTTGCTTGATGCTTACCAGTACAGGGAAAACATCGCAAGGATACAGTTTATTTATGGTGACTGGAGTGCAGAACAAAAGATTAATAATTTCAAGGAAAATATAGAAGTGATTGACTCTATACTCTCTGAAGATAGGCTATTGGTTTGTCTTGGTGCAAAACCTAGAATAACCTGCGTTAAGGATTCCTCTTAGATTGTCCAACTTAAAATATACAATCCGACCGCGATAGTTAATGCAGTAAAATATGCTCCTTTATTCCACGCAATTATTTTGGCTCCGTCAAACGGCATGATAGGAATCATATTGAAGGCGGCTAATAACGCGTTGATTGCAAGACCATAATTAAGGATATTTCCTACTAGCCCCTGATTTCCAAAAAGTAAAATTAGGAATAGAAAGATTATGGCTAGAATTATGTTTGTTGCCGGACCAGCCAACGATATTTTTCCATTTGTTTTTTTAGTTATATTCCCTCTTATGAATACTGCTCCTGGAGCAGCAATTATAAACCCAAATAAAGAGAATAATACTGCAAGCCATAACATGTTGTAAAAAGCTCTAAATTCAGCGTAAAGCCCGTATGATTGTGCTACATATTTATGCATTAATTCGTGCAACAAAAAGCCTGCTCCTGCTGTGAGAAAAGCTATAAAAAACACAATAAAAAATACAGAATTAAACGTTAAAAAAGATTTATATCCTCCAGAAAGCAAAATTGCGAATGCCAGCGATATCATAAACCCTGCAAATAACAGGTCTTTTTTTTCTTTTAGGCTAAATTTCATTTTTATCTTAAGAAATTGCAGTATATAAGTTTAGTTTTATTGTTAAAAGGGATGCGATTTATTCATTAATTTATCTGCAGGAGGATAAGTTTATAAAGTAGACTGTAAAGGTTGATATAAGAATAATATTTTTACAAAACTTTCACATGGCTGTTATCAATATGCAAACAATGAGGTATATTAATTTACTTGATAAAGCTACCCGTGTAAAAACCAGCAAATGTTTCTTTTATAATAACACAATCTTTTTTGCAGTTGATGGAAGAGATGTTTCAAGGGCGATAGGACCTTCTGCAATAAATGTGAGGATGATACAAGAAAGAATAGGCAAGAGAATTAAGATTGTTAAAGATGCTGATGGGGTTAATGACGCGCAGAGGTTTATTGAGGATATAGTCTCTCCTGTTAGGATAAGGTCTTTAGATATAAAAGAAAATTGCATGACGATTGTTGCCGGGAACAGCCAGAATAAAGCTATTCTTATAGGGCGAAATAAAAGAAGATTTATAGAGTTGAAGAAAATTGTCCAGGAATTTTTTGGAGTTGATTTGAAGATTGCCTGATAGGAATCTTTTTAAAGCAGATTTTTTAGAGATAAAATATGAGATTAATAACTGAAAAAGGATTAAGGAGTAATGTTGGCCATAGGGCAGAGATAGACAAATATAGCGGAATATTGAGAGAAGACTGCGACGGATTTAATATCTCTCTTTTTCATCGTGAAAAATATAATATCGAAAACGGAGATTACATAGTCGTCACAAGTAAAATACGTCTTGGAGGATTAAATAAAGATTTTGTTAGCAGAAGAACGGGATACTTAGTTGATTGCCGCGAGTAAATTATTCTTTTCAATTGAATTGTATTTACCGTCAGATTTATAAACCAAATTCTCAAGGTAACAATATGGGTTTGTTAAATGCCAGAAAATTGATGAAGGGAAGAAGGAAATTTAGATGGAGTGATAAGGTGTTCAGCGCGAGAGTGAAGAAACTTAAGATTAAGTCTGATCCGCTTGGAAGGTCTTCCCAAGCAAAAGGAATAGTTATTGGGAAATTTCAAAAAGAAGCTGCACAGCCGAACTCTGCAATGAGGAAATGCTGCAAAGTTCAGCTTATCAAAAACGGCATTTCTGTCGGGGCATTTATTCCGGGAAATTTAGCTCAGAGATTTATTGACGAGCACGATGAAGTTATTATAGAGAGAATTGGAGGAAAGCAGGGGCGTTCTAAAGGGGATATAAGAGGAATAAGATTTCAAGTTATTAAAGTAAATGACCAGCCTTTACAGAGACTAGTTGAAGGCAAGATTGAGAAGGGAAGAAGATAATGGCCTGGAATCAAGCTGTCGGCTTCACTTACGAAGAACGAGATTATAGGAGATTTATGTTTGTTAGAGATGGTGTTAGACTTAAAATTTCAAAGAGGATGCCTGGTTTAACAGGAAAGGGCTTTCATCTTAGATATAGAGAAAGAGATGCTAGGCACGAAGTAAGCACTCTAGAATTTTGCGGAATTGATTATATCGTTAGAGAAAGCACTTTTCCACCATCAAGAAGTATGTTGCAGAATAAATACTCTGTTTCAGTTTTTTATTCTTCTATAGACAACCAAGACTTAGAGAATTCTTTTTCAGAAGAACTGATTAGGGCTATGGAACTAGCAAAGAAGGAGTATGACGAATCTGATGAAGCGCACAGAAGAGGAGAGGTATTAGCAAAATGACATCACAAGAAACAGCTCAAGAGCAGATAAAAATATTTGATATATACGACGTTTCTAAAATTGAAGTTAAGGACTCGGCTCTTAAGCCGTATATTAATATTGAGCCGAAATTGTTGTTAAAGTCTCAAGGCAGGAACATTGGGAAGTTTGGAAAGGTTAAAGTTGGTATTTTGGAAAGAATAGCCAATAGAATTGCTACTTCCGGACATGTGGGGAAAAAACATAAGATAATTACAAGCTGGGCGTCTGGGAAATACAATAGAAACATGAAGACTGTTCTTGAAGTGCTTAGCCTTATTGAAAAACGTAAAAAAATGAATCCTATTCAAGTTTTAGTTGATGCGATTGAAAACGGCTCTCCTAGAGATGAAATAACTGTAATTGAGCATGCGGGTGCGAGATATCCCCAGGCTGTTGATTGCAGTCCTTTGAGAAGAATTGATTTAGTTATAAGGTGGATGACGCAGGGAGCTCATCAAAGATCTTTTGGAAAAAAGAAGAAAATGGCAGAGGCATTGGCAGATGAGATAATTAAGGCATCTGAGAAGAATATGGAGAGTTACGCTGTTTCAAAGAAAAACGAGGCTGAAAAACAAGCTGATTCTGCGAGATAAAGATTTAAAAAGCTATTTTATTTTCAACACTTGTTCTCGATGTTTTCGGGTAAACCATAAAATGGCAGATAAAGAAACAAGCCTGCAGAAAATTCAAAGATTGATATCAAAGCAAGAAACAATAAGAAACGTAGCTACCAGCGCGCACATACATCATGGAAAAACGGCATTTACTGACAATCTTCTGGCAGCTGCCGGGATGATGGCTGCGAAGAATGCTGGTAATTTAGATGAGGGAATGGCTACATGGCAACATGCTGATGAGCAGGAAAGATTGATGACTGTCGATGCTGCAAATGTTTCTATGGCGCACGTTTACCAGGGCAAGGAATATTTGATTAACTTAATTGATACTCCAGGGCATGTTGATTTTGGAGGAAATGTTACCAGAGCCATGCGCGCAATTGATGGGACTTTTGTTTTGGTGTGCGCTGTTGAAGGGATTATGCCTCAAACAGAAACTGTCCTGAAACAAGCATTGAGAGAAAGAGTTAAACCGGTTCTTTTTATAAATAAGGTTGATCGGCTTATTAAAGAACTTAAACTTGGGCCGGAGCAAATGCAGCAAAGATTTGTGAAACTGATTAACGATTTCAATAATCTGATTATGCAAATTGCAGAGCCCGAGTATAAAGAAAAATGGAAAGTTAGTGTTGAGGAGGGAAGCGTTGCTTTTGGTTCAGCCAGAGAGAACTGGGCGCTTTCACTTCCTTTTATGAAAAAGAAGAATGTGAGTTTCAAGGATGTTTATAATTTGTATTCTTTGGATGAAGAGAAAAAGAAAGCGTGGGTGTGGGAAAATGCTCCATTATACGAAGTTGTTTTGGATATGGCTGTTAGGCATCTTCCTAATCCTCTGGATGCACAAAAATACAGAATTCCTAAAATTTGGAGGGGCGAGATGGAAAGTAAATTTGGGAAGGATTTGTTGGACTGCAATAAAGAAGGCGAAGTTGGTTTTATTGTAACGAAAATCGTGATTGATCCAAAATCTGGAAAGGAGTTTGCTGCTGGAAGACTTTATTCTGGGACTATTGAAAACGGGATGGAAGTTTATGCAAACATGGCAAAAAAGAAAGGAAGAATACAGCAGGTTTTGGTTTATAACGGAATTAAGCCTGAGCAACTAGAGAGTGTTCCTTGCGGGAACGTATTGGCGATAACTGGTTTGAATCTTGAAGTTGGGGAGACAGTCAGTGTTAATGCACAAACTCCATTTGAGGAAATCAGACATATATTCCAGCCGGTTATTACTAAGTCAATTGAAGTTTTAAGATCCTCTGATCTGCCGAAGCTTATTGAGGTATTGAGGAGAGTCGGAAAGGAAGACCCTAGTATTAAAATTGAAATAAATGAGGAGACTGGGGAGAATTTAATCTCTGGAATGGGCGAGCTTCATTTGGAGATTATTGAAGGAAGAATAAAAAATGAAAAAGGACTAGAGGTTAAAACTGGAGCACCAATTGTTGTTTACAGAGAGACAGTTACTAAAGAAAGTCCAGAGGTTGAAGTGCGAACGCCAAATGGACATAACATTTTTTTCTTCAGCATTGAGCCGCTTGAAAAAGAAGTTTATGATTCTATTGAGAAGGGGGATTTGCCAGAAGAGCGCCTTAAAAAGAGAGCGGAGCAGACATGGAGCAAGCTTTCTGATTTGGGGATTAGCAACGAGGAAGCTAGAGAATACAAAGAAATATACAAAGGGAATGTTTTTCTTGACAGAACAAGAGGAATAGTTTTATTGGGGGAAATTATTGACTCTATTATGGATGGCTGGAAGCTGGTTATTGACAGCGGGCCTCTTGCCCGAGAGCCTGTGATGAAATCTAAATTTGTATTGCACGACGCGAAAATTCACGTTGATCATATGCATCGCGGACCGGCGCAAGTTTATCCTGCTGTAAGACTTGGTATGCATGAAGCTATGAAAAAAGCAGGCGCTTCAATGCTTGAGCCGGTGCAGACGCATTTAATTGAAGTTCCGGTGGACTTTATGGGAGCAGTTACTTCATTAGTCGGAAGCAAGCGAGGAGTACTTCTAGATGTTCAGCAGGAAACCGGAATCGTTTTAATCAAAGCTAAAATACCTGTCTCTTCGATGATTGGCTGGAGCAATGACTTGAGATCTGCAACAGAAGGAAGAGGATTTTCAAGTTTAATGGACCAGGAATTCCAGAGATTACCAAGTGAGTTTCAGGCAGAGGTTATTAGGAAAATCAGGCAAAGAAAAGGACTGGCTGAGAATCAATGATATGAAGTGATATATTATTAGCTTACATATACAGCTCTTCGGCTATGTTTTTTACTATCCTTCTTGAAATATTTTTTATTTCTGCCAGCATATAAATATATCCTTTTTTCTCTGTCCAGTTTTTATCTTTTGGATCTCTTCTTGATTCATGGCAGGGCCCTAAAATGTCCAATTCTGATAAATAACCGGCTACTTCTCTTGCAAGAACACAAATTTCGTAATATTTTGGATATTCTACGCATATTTTTTCTATTGTGAGCATGTCTGTTGGAATTATCAAGTCAGAATGACTTATTACTTCTTCGATATATTTTATTTTGTGACTTGAAATGTCAAAACCCTGCTCCGCCATAATTTGAATTATTGTCCTGCTTGCTTTGTCAATACCTTTTTTTCTTAAAGACATTATGTTCTCAAGATCTATTCCTGCTGACTCAATCTTTATGTCATTAATATCCCTCTTTTTGAGGAAATATTTTGTATATTCGGCAAGAGCTATACTTCTTCCTTTATTATTGTGGCATACATAAAGAATTTTCATTTTTTAATTGAGCAGATTTTTAGAAATTTTTTGAGCTCATCAACGAAACTGAATCTGAATTTTCTGTTTTGTTTATTGATTTTGCTGCTCCGAGCAATGTGAGCTCATAAGCTCCTCCTCCTTGTTCGAGACATGAAATTTTTTCTATAGGGGTTCCGCAATAAAGTGCTTTAACATCACCGTTAGAATCTTGCATTCCGTCTACTATGAAGACAATTACATCTTCGCAGTTTGTTAAATTATCTCTTATGTTTAATACAGAATATACTGTGAATCTATTTCCACTGCCTCTTATAATTTCTCCTATTGAGCTTACCCCACTTTGCGTCGTAACTCCCCCAAATGATTGACTGTAATCTGTATCAATGTAATTATTAATTGTTTGATTTTTCCATCTAAATATGCCCGGCGTTAATTCGCTTCCTGTATTTGGAAAAAGCCTGAAACCTTCTAGAGTATATTCTCCGGAAATTATAGGAGGATTGATGCTTCTTGATAATCTTGGCGGAGCGCCTTCTTCATTCATTCTGTTGATTACATCATTAACATAGGGATTTTGTAGTATTTCGTCTGGAGTGTTTAATCCTGCCACGCCTGTTGTGCTATACCTCGGATTGGTGTTATTAGAATCTTCTATAATAGTGAAACAAGAAGGAAGAACTAAAGAAGCTAAGCCTGCTATGATTCCTTTTGCCGCATCGCGCCTTGTAGGATTGTTCATGATACTTTTGTCTTAGTTAATTATATAAATATTTGTATATTCTTACTAATATGAAGTGTTACGATTTTGAACCAAGAGAACATGCTGAGT
>CAYIOA010000020.1:0-14169 GCA_964364885.1 Candidatus Woesearchaeota archaeon | reverse complement strand
TCGTCTATAAAAAACATACTTCAAATCACTCTACTTCTTCCTAAACCCAAGCGCGCACGAATTAATGCAGAATCTCTTTCCAGTTGGTGTTGACCCGTCTTCAAAGACATGCCCCAAATGTCCTCCGCACTTTTTACATATAACTTCAACACGGTGCATGCCATGGCTATAATCTTTTTTCAATTCTACAGCACCCTTATCAACAACACTAGAAAAACTCGGCCAGCCAGTTCCAGAATCGAATTTTGTCTCAGAAGAAAATAAACTCGCTCCGCAACCAGCGCAAACATACATCCCCTCGCCATTTTTATGCAGAAGTTTCCCGCTGAATGCCTGCTCAGTTCCCTTTTCCCGCAAAACACGGTATTGCTCAAGAGATAGTTTCTTCTTCCATCCTTCAACATCCTTGAGTACTCTTGTCTTCATAACTTTCCCTTTCATAAACTATTAAAACTAATTAATAAGTTAATTTAACGTTTTCAATTTCATTCTTGAACATCTTGGCTTTTTCCTCGCCTAAAATTGCTTTATGAAATTCAAGATTCGAGTATAAGGCCTTTCCCAAACTACCAGTCTCTTTAATTATCTCAGCAATATCCTGGGCAGGAAGAGTCGTCTTAGAAAGTATGCGCCATCCTTTTATCGGTGCATTTTGCACAGAGGTATTATAATCAAGTATCTTCAATATAAAACCCGCGTCAATTAATTCGTCATAAGAAAGATCTTCCAGTAAAGCCTTAGACTTCTTCATATCGGTCATTGTATAATCTTTAATAATTAAATCAACCTCGCTGTCCACATCAGAAGTTATTTCTTTTAATCTAATCTTCAGCAAAACTCCTTCCTTGCCAAGTTCAATTATATATTTTTTCAGTTCAGAAGAAATTTTCTGAACCATTCTTCCTTTTTGTATAGCAACAATTGCCTGACTCAAACTAGGATAGTTTCTTAACTCCAAATGATTCAGATTTACAAGAGACTTATCAAACAGCTCTCTCTGTTTTTCAAGCATTTGAATATGCTCATTGGCCTTTCTCAATAAACCTCCTGATTCAATTAAAGGATGCCTTACATTCTTATAAAATAAAGTTATTTCATTTTTTCTTTCAGATACAGCAATAACCAAAGTTCCAGCCTGCTTAGCAACCCTCTCAGCAGCTTTATGCCTGGTCCCAGTCTCGTTGGTAGAAATTCTATTATCTGGTGTTAATAAAACATTTGCAAGAAGTATTTTTTTCATGTCTTTAGAAAGTATAATCGCGCCGTCCATTTTAGACAGCTCTATTAATTTCTGGGGCGTAAAACGGGCATTCAGCCTAAATCCGCCGTCAATAAGGGAAAAAATTCTTTCATTGCCTTCAACAATAATCGCTCCCTTTCCAGCTTTAACAACCCCATCCAGAGAAGTTCTTATATGCGTTCCAGGTGCAATTGTTCTCAAAACACTAAAAAATTCATCATCACTAACTTTCTCTTTCAAGGAAGAATCTCCTATAATTGTCTTCTGAATCTCTTTTTTGTCCTTTATTTGCTCCATGTGACCATTCATAACTAAAAATACTAAGATATAAATATTGCGATACCACTATTACAATAATAAAAGAGTGAAAATCTATAAATGAAAGTTCTAATTCTGGATAAAAAAGAGGAAGTAATAAAAAAAGCAGCCCAGATAGTCCTGGAAACCATAATGAAAAAGCAGGACTGTGTTGTTGGTCTTGCAGCAGGAAAAACAATGAAGCCGCTCTACAAAGAGATAGCCTCTCTCTGTAAAAAAAAGAAAATTGACTTTTCAAAAGTTTCAACTTTCTCCCTTGACGAATATCTTGGTTTAAATAAACAGGACAAAAATAGTTTTGCCTATTTTCTAGAAAAAAATCTGCTAAATAAAGTAAATATAAAAAGAGAAAATGTCCATTTTCTTGACGGAAAATCAAAAAATATACCAAAAACCTGCGCAGATTATGAAAAAAAAATAAAGAAGTTGGGAGGAATTGATTTGCAAATTCTAGGAATAGGTGAAAATGGGCATATCGGTTTTAACGAGCCGAACTCATCATTTTCAAGCAAAACAAGAAAAGTAAAGCTTTCTGAATCAACAAGGCTCTCAAGAAAAAAAATCCCGGAATTTGCACTAACAATGGGAATCTCAACAATTCTTAAATCTAAAAAAATTATTCTGCTGGCTCTGGGATATACTAAAGCAGAAGCAATTAAAAAAACTATCCAAAATAAGGTAACAGAAAGGGTTCCAGCAACGTGTTTAAAAAAGCACCCAAATGCCATTGTGATTATAAACAAGTTAGCCGCATCTAAACTCTCTCACAACAAAATTTAAATAGATTTTTTCTTTCCCAAAACAATTACAATGAATAATTCAATCAATGCGCTTTGTCTTGTTGCTCATCCTGATGATGAAACAATCTGGATGGGCGGAACAATTCTAAAGAATAAAAATTGGAATTGGACAATTTTCTCTTTATGTAGAAAAGATGATATGGACAGAATGCCAAGATTCCTAAAAGTATGCAGTTATTATAACGCAAAACCAATAATATCAAATTTGGACGATGAAAAACTATCCCCTATATCAACTGCAACAATAATAAAGAAAATAAAAGAAAGTCTTGACATGAAAGTTTTCGATTATTTATTCACTCATGGAAAAAACGGAGAGTATGGACACATTAGGCACAAAGAAATTCATGAAGCTGTTAAAAAAATGATTAAAAACAGCAATTTAGTCTCAAAAAAAGTTTATTATTTCTCATATCTCCCAAGCCAAATATCTGCACCCCACGATAAAAGTTTAAAAATACCTGCACCGAACAAAAAAGCCGATTTAATAATAAATCTTGCTAAAGAGGAATATAAAAAAAAGATTTCTATTATAACTAAAATATACGGATTCAAGCATCCTATATTTGAGACATTAAGTTGTAAAGATGAGGAGGCATTCACACTAGGCTAATATGAAAATTCTTGTTTTATACCCCTATCCTCTCGAGCCAGACGGACAAAGCTTACAGGGGCACTATCTTTTAGAAGGCTTGCGCGAATTAGGCCACGAAGTAATGCCGTGCGACCGCGCAGATTCCCTGCATAAAGAATGGGCGTATAAATATTTTAAGCCAGATGTTTCAATTGGAATTGGTTTTTGGGGGGACACTCCAGAATTAATTTTAAATCAGCTAGAAAACAATATCCAGCCAATTCCTTGGTTCAATGCAGACGGCTGGATTGCAAACTATCATGAAACTCTAAACAATCTTCCGTTGATATTAGCAACAAGCAATTGGGTAAAATCAACTTACATCAGAGATGGTGTTAAAGGAGACAATATACATGTAGCAAATATAGGATTTGACCCAAAAACTTTTTACCCAATCCCAAAAACAGACAGCTCTGTAATAAAACTAAGAGAGCTCCTAGGAATATCAGAAGATGAAAAGATGATACTAACAGCTGGCGGAGACGTAACAAGCAAAGGAGCGCAGGAAATGTTTAAAGCCCTCGCGAAAATAGACTCTCAGTTTCCAAAATGGAAATATGTATGCAAAACATGGGATAGTTTTTCATCAAAGAATCACGGAAAAGAAGAAGAAAATTTAAAAAACGAGCTTAATCTGAATGACGAGAAGATTATTTATCTAACTGGAAAATACCCTCCAGAATTTATGGCAACATTAATTAATGCCTGTGATATTTACGCAGCCCCCTCTCGCTTAGAAGGTTTTGGTATGATTCAGCTGGAAGCGCAAGCATGTGGCAAACCAGTCATATCAATTAACGTGGGAGGTCCTCGCGATATAATAATTCACGAGAAAACAGGATTTTTAGTTGATGTTGCATCTGAAATAAAACTGGAAAGAGAATGGGCATATCCCTGGATGGGATTTGAAGAAAAGCATCAAATTGAATTCAAAGAGCCTAAGACATTTGCTTACCGCGCGGACATAGATCAATTAGCTGAATGCACTCTCAAACTCCTTCAAGACGATGCCCTAAGAACAAATATGGGGAAAGCGGCTGCAGAACACGCCATAAAAAATTTCCATTATAAAGTTATCGCAAAACAAATATCAGACTTAATAGAAAAACACGTTTTGAATAAGCAGTTCTCTAATGACTAATTTTTAATAGAAACATAAGGAAGGTATAAATAGAGGGCGTTTATATAAAAAATATGGAATATGAAGCAAAAAAGTTAGGAAGAATAAATACAGGGGAGGTTTATCAGGTAGCTGCACCATTAGATGAACAAATTAAAGCTTTCAGAGCTAAGAAAATAAGTTATCCCTTTCTTGCATATCCGGATGAAGTTGCTCAGATAAGATTAAGCAGTATTTCAAATGATCATTCAAGAACAAGCATGACAGCGGTTTCTCTTAAGAAAGCAAGAACTATCTTGCTTAGAGAGCCTCTTCTGATGAATGACATAACCGCTTCAGAAGCAACAAGAGCCAACACCAACGCACAATATTTAATGAGAGGAAAAGTGCTTTATGAGGTTGCAGAAGCAAGAGCTAAAAGCGAAGAAGGATTGGCGCCGGAAGACAGAACAGCTTGTATTATTTCGCAAGAAGGAGATTTTGATTTAACTCCTGAAATGCCTGATTCCAGATTTATAATTCGCAGTCAAACATCAGATTATTTTGCAGAGAAAACAAACGGCAGGATAACTTTCTTTTGTTTGCCCGGACAATCAAAAAATAAAACAACTCTCAATTATCTATGGTTCGGCAGTCCTCGTAACAAATCTTATATAGAATGCGGGAACGGGGACTTGTGTGATGGCATCAGGGCTTTTGGTTTGTTAAGATATATTGAAGGCAACACACAACGATTTAATCTGAGTTATACTAAATAGTTCAAATTAAAACTTTCTTTTTCTCCAAAGAGCAATAAGCTAAAATATACATCCCAGCATTCCATGCTTGATTTCCCTCATTGCCTCCAGAATGCGAAGCTCCGGACTTTCCGCTTCTCCCGTCAAGCCATTCTGCAAAATTTGAGTTTAAATTAGCTTCAGCCAGTCTATTCAATTGTAATTGAGCCTCCTCAAATTTCCTCTGCTTAATAAGAGCCAAAACATAAAAGCCGCCTATATATGTCCAAATCCCTGCATTCAGATAATGATAAGCTTTTCTTGCATTGCAATCCAAAAAATAATCCTGCCAATCCTTGCTATTCTGAGAGATAGGAGGGTAAATTGCCTTTATAGGATACGGCTCGTCGATTTTTTCATTTTTTATATATGCGAGTATCTTCTCAGATTTAGATTTATCAGCCAGACCGAAAATAATGCTAAGCAAATTCCCAAGAGAATCAAACCACTCCCCTTTCTCTTGGTATTTGTTATGATTTTTCCATCTCCAAGGAAGATAAAATTTTCCATTCCATAATTTCAAATCAGAAGAATCATTAACAGACGAAGATAACTTTTTTATCTTATATTTTTGATTTGACAGCTCCAATACTTTATAATAAAGCGCCTGCGTATTAATTGTATGCCCGTATCTATGTGGAAAAGCGTCCTGCCAATCTGTAGTTGGAAGCTGTTCTGGCATTCCGTCTTCCCCCATGTCCTGATAAGAAAGCCATTCAATAGCCCTGTCTATATTAGTCTTATGTTTGCTAAATAAAAACCCATCATATCTTTCTTTAAACAAATAATGCCCTATAACAAACCATAATGTTGAATCAATTGATTGAAAATCAACATGCGGCTTTCTCTTGCTGAAAATATCAACTGCATTAGGAATTTGTCCTTTCTCGCTTTGATGATTCGCAAGAGTTATCAAAGACTGTTTAAAAGTTTCCTTGAATTTATCACCTAACAAACTAGCCCCCATAGAAGTAATAACACTATCGCGCGCCCAAACAGCATCATATCCTGGATAAGCAGCATGAAATCCGTGCGGAGTCGCGCATTTCTCCAGTACTTTAACAGCCTCCTCATATGCCTCTTTTATTTTATCCATACTATAACTTATTAATCAGAATATTAAAGTCTTTCTTAAACAGTTTCATCAAGTGTAAGACGAGCCATCAAGTAGGCAAGAGTTGATTCCGCTCCTTGATTCATGTTCACAACAACTCTTCCAAGCCCATCATGACACCCGCCAGTTTCTTCATTATAAACAAAACTGTTGGAAACATTCTTTCCCAAGAACCAGCCAAATGCGCTTAACGCAAACTCTTTGTATTTAGAATCCCCAAATACTTGATAAGCAACAGATAAAGCATTCATCATAGAAGCCGCCTCTATGGGCTGCTGGTCAAAATAAGCTCTCTTGTTCTTATCTCCGTCGTACCATCCATTTTGTCCAACAGGCACAAAGGTTTTTTTAATAAATGTCTTATCAATAAGAAAATCAAAAGATTCTCCGGCAACATTTAAATATTCTTTATTCTGCGTGGCAATATAAGCATACATAAGAGCCTCGCTCAATTTAGCATTCGAGTAAGTCATAATTGGCTCAAACCAATTCCATCCTTCTCTGGAGTTAGCTCTATAAAGTCGAACGAGCGTATCAGCAAGAGTTTTTATTCTTTCAAGATTCAATTCAGAATATTTCTCTTTGTTATAATAATACAATCCTACAATAACAGAAGCAATGGCTCTTTGATGTTTCAATTCAGGTATAACATCAAGCGACTTCATTAAGATATTTTCCGCTTCTGATTTTATCTCTCCTGAAATACCATGAAGAGACAATAAGTATCCTAATGCTCTTATTGCTCTGCCGTGCGCCTCTTCACTCCAGCTCTCTCTGTCAACATTTCTGTTTTTGTCGACATAATTATAGAATCTTCCATCATCCTGCTGAACATATTTTATATAATCTAAATAAATTTTCATAAGGTTTAACTTATTTTTCCCCCTTAGCCTTTCATACAGCGCCCCGCAAACCATCAGCGCCCGCGCATTATCGTCCAGCGTGTACCCTGAATCTCCATCAGGAGTATTATAATTCGCAAACTGGATTATACCGAAGTTATCAGTTAATTTTTTCAAATGGTTGACATTTATTCTTGGAATGTTTGTAAAGTAAACATCAGGAAGATTAAATGTCCCATTAAATAATTTTACATATGAAATAGCAGTATTATGCCAGACCATTGATCGCGTATAAGCATAGCTGTTTTTCTCCATTCTCTCTTTTGCATCTTTGTCATTAAGAATTCTCTCTATAGCTTCTGCAAAAGATTTTGGATTTCTAAATTCAACAAGTATCCCCCGCTCTGGATTGACAATATCTTTCGCATGCAGAAAAGGTGTCGAAACAACAGCCCTTCCGCACCCCATGGCATAAACAAGAGTTCCTGAAGTTATCTGCTCTGGTGTCAAAGAAGGAGATAGGTAAATATCAGTCGCTTTAAGATACTGGATAATCTCCTTTTTAGTCAAATACTTATTATAAAATTTAACATGCTTCTGCAGACCGAGTTCTTTTACTCTTCTCTCAAGCATGTTTCTATACACCTCTCCTTCATGCTTTCTAACAACAGGATGCGTCTCGCCGACAATAAGATAAATTAAATTAGGAAATTTTTTCACTAGACTCGGCAGAGCTTCAATAACATGCTCGTATCCTTTATTGCAGCTGACCATTCCAAAAGATGACAAAACTGTTTTATTAATTAAATGAAGGTTTCTCTTTTCTTTCTCTTGTTTCTCAAATGTAACATTAGGTATCCCATGCGGCAGAACCTTTATAGGCGTAGAAATGCCATAATCTTTTCTAAGTATTTCAACAGCTTTGTCAGTCATAACAATTATAGTTTTCACTCTGCTTGCAATACTCTGCACAACAACTTTAAGTTTATTCCCTGGACTTGGCAGGACGCTATGGAAAGTTATCATAACAGGTTTTTTGACTAATTCAAGAAAAGCAATCAAATATTCTCCATACTCTCCTCCAAAAAGCCCGAACTCATGTTGTATGCAGATGAGCTTTATATTTTTCATAGAATTAATTTTTTTCGCAACAGCTATATAGTCGCTTATATCATTATCACTAATTTGAAGAATGACTTTCTTTGGATAATTATATATATTCGCCCCGTTTTTATTAAGAGCAAGAATTCTTGTTTTTATCGTCGGAAAAAATTGTTTGTCTATCGCGTCAGTTAAATCCTGCGTGAAAGTTGCAATCCCGCATTCTCGCGGAGGAAATGTACTTATAAATAAGGCACAATAATCATCCTCTCTTTTCATCTATATAACTAATCTAAAGACTTTAAAAGACTTTCTTATTTTGCTTCATCAACTCAAAAATACTATCCAAGCTTATTTTCTTAACTGTTGTAACAATATCTCCCCCGCCGGAATAAATTAAAACATCTCTTCCATTCAAGTCAAGCACAGCCCCAGTAGGGAAAACAACATCTTTGCTCTCAAAGGTTCCTCTCTCATATTTTCCTCTGGGAACTAAAATTGGTTTTTCGCACTTGGCTATAATCTTCTTAGGGTCATTCAAATCAAGCAAAGCAGCGCCAACTTCATACTTAATTCTTTTTTTTATCTTCAAATTTTTTTGTTTGGAAATTTTTGGCTCAATAACACCATGATAAATAAAGAGCCATCCCTTAGAGGTTTTTATCGGAGGAGGCCCTGCTCCAACTCTTCCAGAATCCCATAAATTTTTTCCAGTCAGATGAAACGGATGCGGATCTCCCCAAAATTCTAAATCTTTAGAATAAGATACCCATATGCTTGGCGGGCTAAACTGAAAAGTTCCCTCTGGCCTCTGAAATCCCACATATTGATTATTCATCATCTCAGGAAAGATAACAACATCTTTATTTTGATGCCTGAAAATAATCCCTCTTCTATACCATCTCTTGCAATCATTTGAAATTGCATAACTCGTTGAAATATTAGCATCTCTGGATAGACTAACATAAGTCATAACATAAAGATTATTTATTTTGCTTATTCTAGGATCTTCTACTCCAAGCTCCCCATCCCAAGAAAGCCCGAAAAAACTTGGCTTTGAATCAATATGTTTAACTTTAAGTCCACTCTGATCAAGAATAACTCTCCTTAAGTGAGAGGTAAATGTTATCCTTTTTGTTCCGTCTCCGAATGAAAAATCCAAGGGGGAGAACATCACAATTTTCTTTTTATGAAATTTATCTAAGAGCAGTTTATACTTATTCTCTCCAACAAATCGCGGCGCATAGAAATATTTTTCATCTTTGTATTTAACAACTCTTTCTATTACTCTGACATATAAAACAATCTCGCCTGACGGCAGACGTATTGCCCCGGGGTTAATTGTCCCTATAACCTCAAACAAGCTGGACGATGGAGGAATATCCTCCGGCGTAATCAAAATTCTCTCTTCTTTCACCTCTATCATTTTACTCCTTGCCTAAACTCTCCCATAAATATCTTTAATTCTCACAACATCGTTTTCATCAAATTTGCCGAAAGATATCTCCAAGATACGAGCTAGTCTCAGATACCCTTCAATTCTATGCAATGCTCCTTTAGGAACCATAATCTCCTCTCCCTTCTTTGCCAGCCACGACCTGTTTCCTACACTAACCCGAACAGAATTGTCCAATATTTTCCAAAATTCGCTTCTATGCTTATGTTTCTGCAAGCTTAATTTCGCCCCAGGTTTTATTGATAAAATTTTTACGCTGGATTTCTCGTTCAGCGTAAATCTCTCAAACCCGCCCCAGGGTCTTTTTTCAGCATACTTCTTCATAATACAACTAAGAAAAATTAGTTTAAATTACTTTCCCACAAAACGCAAAAAGAATAAATTTAAATCATTTGTTTGTCTGGCATAGAAATGTTAAAAAGAACCCATCTCGCAATCGGTTTTGCTGCCGCTCTTTATTTTCTCCCCCACATGAAAAATAAGGCAATATTTCTTAGTGTCGTCATTCTAGCAACTCTTCTCCCCGATATTGATTCGGGATTTTCGACATTAGGAAAAAACAAAATATTTAGACCTTTGCAGATGCTAGTTCATCATAGGGGAGTTATTCATAGCTACACAGTTTGCATCCCACTGACAATACTCCTCTCATTTTATTATCCAATTCTCGCATTTCCTTTTTTTCTAGGGTATTCTTTTCATTTATTTGCAGATAGTTTTACTAATCAAGGAATCAGGCCTCTCTGGCCCCTCAAGTTTTCTTCATCCGGAAAAATAGTTACGGGAGGCAGAATCGAGTCCGCTGTTTTCTTCACTTTGTTAATTGTAGATGCAGCTCTCCTTGTTAAGTTGTTTATTTAAAATGCTCCTGCCAGAACTTGCCTTGTCACTATCCTGCTAAGGAATCAGCATTACCGAAAGATTTATATGGATAGTAATAATACTACTACTATTGTTACATATAAAATCCCTCTCGAACGGATTCCGAAAGGTGCCCAATTGCTTAATGTGGTTGGGATAGACCAGTAGGAGGGTATTGTAGCGCTTTCATTCTTTTAGTTTTATAATCCTTCCTTGCAATTCATTGTATTTTCTTATAATGTTTGTATATTCTTTATTATCCCTGCCCTAAGTGTAACTGAACTTATTTATTAATTAGACCCACATACAAACATAGTTTCCTTTAAGCGTGAATGCCCCGAACGAGCAAGAAAGCGATAATAAAGTTTTATTTTATATAAACATTAATCCAACAAATATTTAAATCAGCACTTCTGCATAGTTAAAAAGAGAGATGAAAAATGCCTCAAGCAGCCACACATATATTAATTCCTTTAATTTTTGTTTCTTTATTCAGGGATTACTATATTAAAAAAAAGAATAAGAAAACATTTCCTTTGCATTATGTTTTAATAGCAGGAATAGCTGGTATTTTGCCAGATTTAGATATTGCTGCATTTTGGATTTTGTATTTTTTCGGATTTACATTTGATGGAGTCCATAGAACATTTATGCATACTTTGTTTGTCCCATTGGTTTTTGTTTTATTAGCATTTATAACTATTAATTTTAGGAATATCAGAAAGTTAAGAAATAAAAAATTAAAATTGTGGGTTATATTCTTAATGATTGCCTTAGGAAGCTTTTTACATCTATTACTCGATGCCTCATTTAATGGAAGTATAATCCCTTTCTATCCACTTTCTAATTATTCAGTTAGATTGAATCTTTTTGGCTATCTTCCTCTGGCATTAGAAAAAATTGCTTCACCAAGTTTAGATGCAGGACTATTAATAGTCTATTTGATTTATTTGGAATTAAAACATAAGATTAGTGACTTTATATAGAAATAAATGCTCCTGCCGAGCAGAACCCTATTATGTCTCTTTCCAAGAGACTCTTTTTTAATTGATAACAAATGTAAGATTGGCTAGTTTATATAATTTTCTAAAAACTAATTCATTAAAGTATTAAGTTTCTCAATCATTGGATAAGTAATATTTTTAGGAATGCTTTTTTCTTCGCTATAATCAATTCCTTCAAGATCTTTAAAGGCAACCCAACACATTACAGGACTCGTTCTTAATATTTTATCTACATCTTTATTCCTATTTTTGTAAAAATCAGTTATCTTTTTATGTCCTTCATCGCTTATTACACTGATCTCTTGAAAATAAGCTGAAATTTCTATAATTCTATATAATTCAGTTACCTCATCGATTAATTTCTTATTTTGTTCTCTTTTACCGTATTTTTTATTTATTCTTTTATAAAAATCCTCACTTAAGGGAGTATACAAATACATATTATGCGCATCTTCTGCCCAGCTTTCATTATATTTTTCTTTTAATAACCATCTTGCATCTTTTTTATTTACCTTATTGCCTAAGTAGGCAATGGCTCTCTTCTCCAAGGCTTTTCTTATATGTTTAGCAATTCCTTGAAGAGAAATTCTGATAGAATTCTTGTTTATTAATTCCATTATTTCTCCTTGACTTTTAGGATTACTTTAAATCAATTCAAGAATTTCTCCATAAAAACTGTTTTTACTCATAAAATGGTTTAGAACTGACATATATTTGTATTTTCTCTTTTTTCTATGACCCCTGATATAGGCGAAGAGATCATTTCAAAGTTAGAAGAGCTAGATAAGGCGATAGATAGACTCATTGGAGGTAATAATGGGAAAGAATGCCCAGATTCACCTTTACCTAGAAACTGATCTTCATGAAGCTCTTTTGAGAGAAGCTAAACAGAGAAAGATAAGTATCTCTGAATTATGTAGACAAAAACTTAGAGAAAGCTCCCAATTAACTAGAATTGAACTTCTTCTTGAGAAATTATTGAAAGGAGAGCGAAATTTGGATAAGCGTAGCTCCAAATTTCGCGTTAATCAAGTTATATGATTTCTAAATTCTTCGAGATCGCCGAAGGCGATCTTTTACTTGTTAATTCTAGAATAAGTGAGCAGTTGTCTAAAGATGAGAAGTACATAAAACAAGCTAGCAAATTAAAAAACTGTAGTCAAAATTGGAATACTTTTCTTTGTGGATGTAGCTTTAAGAGATTCAAAAAGAGGTGTTATTACAAAGTCTGTGCAAAATGTGGGAAGATAAGAGTTATGGATTTGTTTAATAAATTCATAGGAGTATTAAAATCTAAAAGAATTGCAAGGTCTATTTATGATAGAGGTTTAAGATTTATTACTCTAACTATAAAAAATCAAAAGAGCTTAAGAGAAGCTAAAAAAAAGATTTATAGGGATTATAAGAGACTAAGAAATAGAGTATATTGGAAAGAAAAAGTTAAAGGGGGAGTAGCCGGTTTTCACGCTAAAAGGGGAAAAGATGGTCTTTGGAACGCTCATTTTCATCTAATAGTTGATTCTGGTTATCTAGACATGAAGTCTCATAAGAAAACTAAAGAAGACTCTAAATTAGTTCAAGAGTGGAAACATTGTACTGGAGGAGATGGTATTTTGGATATTAGACGAGTAAGAAGTCATGAAGGAGCTTTGAAATACATTCTAAATTATGTTGCTGGATGTGCATTTGAGTTATCTGATGAAGATAAAGCAGAATTCTTTAAGACAACTTTTCATGAAAGATTATTTTTTGCATTTGGTAAAAAAGAAGAAGGAATATATGGGATAAAGTCAGCTAAGAAAAGAAGAGTTTGTCCAGATTGTGGATGTGCATATCAATATGTTTTTCCTCTTTCAGAAGAGTATGATTTTGCTCAGGCTTATTTCAATAGTAAACCTCCTCCTAAAGACATTAATTACTGGGCCGATACTGGAGGAATGGTCTAGGATAGTTTTTTATAGAATAATACTCACTTGCGAATATGAATATAACGAAAAATGAGGAAAAAATTGAACTTGCTGAAAATAAGATTGGGCAAGAAGTCAAAATTAATTCAGTTTATGAAATAACCTCTCGTATAAAAGGAATAATTGATTCCGATAAGAGCTTACAAAATATCTGGGTTAAAGGAGAAATTTCTAATCTTACCTTACATAATAATGGATATACCTATTTTGTTCTAAAAGATGAAAAATCTGAGATAAAGTGTGTGATTTTTAACCAAGAGTTTAATTTTAAAATTGAGAATGGAGTTAAAGTTGTTGTAAGGGGAAGCATAGGTACATGGAAATCGGCTTATCAGATTGTTGTTGAAGAAATAAATTTAGAAGGCAGAGGAGAATTATACTTTAAGTTTTTACAATTAAAAGAAAGTCTCCAAAAGGAAGGTTTATTTGAAGAAAAATACAAAAAACCAATTCCAACTTATCCTAAGACTATTGGAATTGTAACTTCTTTAGAAGGAGCAGTTATACAAGATATACTAAAAATAATAAAAAATAAATATCCGCACGTAAAGATATTGATTTATCCATCTTTGGTTCAAGGGGATGGGGCAAAGGATAGTATTTCTAAAGGAATAGAATTGTTAAACAGGTTACCTATAGATACTATAATACTTGCTAGAGGTGGCGGTTCCTTTGAAGATTTATTTGCCTTTAATGAAGAGATTGTAGCGAGGGCTATTTTTAATTCTAAAATACCTATAATATCAGCCATAGGACATGAGTCTGATGTTACAATCGCAGATTTAGTTGCAGATAAAAGAGCCTCTACGCCTTCTGTGGCGGCAGAATACGCAGTACCAAGCGAAGAAGTTATTCTTAAATCACTTAAAGACTGGGAAATGTCTCTTGTAAGTTGGATAAAAGACCTTTTTGATAGAAACAATAAATCGTTAAAAG
>CAYIOA010000019.1:0-14186 GCA_964364885.1 Candidatus Woesearchaeota archaeon | reverse complement strand
CTAATTTGACTTTTTGATGTGCTTAACTATAATTATTTGATTGTAACAACATTATGATTAATGACAGATAAAAGATGAATAGAAAGAATTAAAAGACTTTATTTATTAGCTTTCAAGGTAAAAGCACTTTAGAAGCTTATCCTGAAAGAATAAAATGCTTAATAAAGACTTAGCTCAATTAGCTATTGAAGTTGTTTGTGACTGCCAGGAGAAATGCAAAGATCCTGAAACCGGGTTAAATCCAGATTTTGGCTTGAGCTTTCATCTTGATAAAACAAAAGGAGTTTTGTCTGGTTCTTATACTCCTATTTTGAATCATTTAGGTTATGACTCTAATCATTATATAGTTTTTGGAGAAGGGCATATTGTGAAACCTTGGACAGATGAGGACTTCTGGAGGTTTTTAAAACAATCTTATGATGAGCAGAATGCACCAGATCCTTTATTAATTTCAGAAAATCAAAGTTTCAGGGCAGTTGTTGGAGGTTATCGCGCCGGGCAGATTATTTTTGCAGCAAAACCTAATTCTCCCTGGAATGATTTTAAAAGAAAAACAAAGATTCTTTCAGGGGGATCTAGACAAGGAAAAGAGGTTGTTCAAAGAAAAATGAAGAGACCTTGGCAGAACGCTCCCTTTATTCATAGTATTGATGGCTGCCCTTTTTGCAGAGATGAAACTGAACCTGGCGAGATTAGGGAGGGAGAACTTAGAGTTCTTAATAATATTCAAACTCCTTATGATTTTCATAAGCTTATTGTTCCAACACGCTATACTTATGAGAGAGGAAAAGATGCTAGTGAAGATTTCTTATATGACTCTTCAGGGTTCAATCAAGTTTTAGATTTATCTCAAAAGATTCTTGATGATAACAAAAAAGAAAGAGCATTATTCGGAGTTCATATAGGATTTCTTGGAGGCCAAAATCTGGCTCATTTGCATTACCATTTAACAGGTCTTGATTGAATTGCTCGCTGCGGCAAAAGGACGACTAATTCCGATTTGCTCTTGCTGCGCACATCCTCGCTGAAAGCTGCGGTGTTGCTCGCTGCGGCAAACGGAATGGACCTGCCGGGAATCGAACCCGGACCTCATCCATGCCATGGACGCATTCTACCATTGGACTACAGGCCCTGATTAAAAGCAGACCGATTTGGTTTAAAAACTTCTTTATTCAAGCAATAATAACAAAGCCATAATTAAAATTCCTGCTACAAATGCTATAAGCTGAAGTATTGATTTTGATATTCTTTCTGAGTTCTTGTGGAGTTCTGGAATCAGGTCAGAGCCAGCGATATAGATAAATCCGCCGGCAGCTATTGGCACTAAGATTAATTCTATATTATTTATTGAACTTCCTATCAGAAATGTTATTAGTGCTCCTAGAACTGCTATTAGTGCTGAAGCAAAGTTTAGGAGGAGCGCTTTAGCTTTTGAAAATCCGCCGTGGAGCAGGATGCTGAAGTCGCCTATTTCTTGAGGTATTTCGTGAAGCATGACTGCGAGAGTTGTTGCGATTCCTGCTTGAACTGAGACAATGTAACTTGAGGCTATGATAATGCCGTCGAGAAAGTTGTGGAGGGCGTCACCTATTAGATTTGTATATGCAAAAGGATGGATGTGCTCTTTTTCCAGGATGTTTCCGTGGCAGTGCTGCCAGTGGATTATTTTCTCCAGAAAGAAAAATATAATTATTCCCGAAAGGAGATAGAGCGAGGTGTTAATGTTGAAATTTGTTTTTTTTGCTATTTCAGGGAGAAGATGAATGAACGCATCACCGAATAATGCGCCGGCTGAGAAGCTTATAAGATAAATTAGAAATTTTCTCAGTCTTTTTTCATTTAAAGAGAGAGTTATAATTCCTATCAGCGAGATTAGACTAACTATAAAGACGCTGACTAAGGCATAGAGGAGCACAATGTTCGGCATTTTATTTCTCTAATGCGGAAATTCTTTTTTCATGCACGCCCATTTTATCTTGAATATTATCAATATTTCTTTTTAAATAATCTGTTCTTTTATACATTATTCCGATAAAACTCACAACTTTTTGATAGAATGCTCCCATCATGAATGTTATAGAGATTATTGGGATCAAATTTATCCATTCAGGAGTATTAATTAATCCAGTTAATTTGGCTATTATATATCCTATTAGTACTAACATCGCTATCCAAAATAAAATGTCCCATATATCTTTTTTTACCATGCTTATTTTTTAGAAATTCCTTTTTGATTTGAGAGCTTTATGGCGAAGTAATAAATTAGAGCTCCAATCCAGGTTGCTAATACAATTACTAAAATCCAAACTATTTTTTCGCTGTCGTTTCTGAAGTTTCTTTTTGCGCAGTCAATAATCATCCAAATCCAGAAGGCTGTTATTAATAATGCCAGTGCTACTATTAGCAGTATTATAATCACTAAAAACGGAAAGGCTATTAGCTCAAATGGACCGAATACCATTATACAAAAACTTTCCGCGAGTATTTAAATTGTTTTGTCATGCAACAAAAAGTGGACTTACAAACAATTTAAAAAGAAAAGTGTTACCGTGATATTATGAAGCGGGAGGAGCAAGAAGCGGATGTTTGGAACGATGTTTATAGAGTTGTTTTGAATACAGGAATTGTTTATGTTGGATGTGCAGCTATTCTTTCTTTTGACGAGCATAGGGGTTTTGCCGAGAGTTTAACTGCTGATGAAACTATTTTTTATACTTCTTTGTTTGGCTCCAGCTATGCTCTTTATAGAATGGGAAGAAGACATGGAAGGTGGATTTCTCGGAGATATTTTGGAAGAGACAGAGAAGAGTGATTTATTGGGTTAATTTTTTTAAGCTTGAAGGCATATTTATTTGACTCTTGTATTAATCAGCTTTCCTGCGTCTTTAAAGGAGACTTTATCTTTAATAAGTTTTTTTAGAGTTGCATGCAAATCATTGTGCTTTATTCTAATCTGCTCTGTTGTATCTCTGTCGCGGAGCGTTATTGTTTTGTCTTTTAGTGTTTGTTCGTCTATTGTAATACAGTATGGTGTGCCTATTTCATCGTTTCTTGAATAACGACGACCTATGCTACCTGATGTGTCAAAGAGAATGTTGAAATCTTCAAGCAATTCGTGGTAGAGCTCTTTTGATATCTCCAGCATTTCTCCCTTTGAGACTAGCGGGAAGATTGCTGCTTGATATGGGGCTAATTTTGGGTCTAAATGCAGGACAACATTCTCTCTTTTTTTATTGTATTCATAAGAATCCAAGAGGAATACCAGAAATGCGCGCTCTACACCGAGACTTGGCTCGCAGACAACATGGGGAGTTATTTTTCCGTGCTCTTCTATTATCGCCATAGTTTTTTTTGAATGCTTTTCATGCTGTTTTAAGTCGTAATCTGAACGGTTTGCGAAACCTTGCAATTCGCGCCATCCCATTGGAAATTTGTATTCTAAATCCCAGGTATCTGTTGCATAATGGCTTCTTTCTTCAGAAGTGTGCTGTCTTGCCCTAAATCTTTCTGGGTTTGCACCTAGAGAAAGAAACCAGCTGTATTCTAAGGCAAGCCAATATGCGTGCCAATCATTTTTTATTAAACCTTTTTTACATGCTTCTAAAATTTTCATTTTTTTAGTTTTTGCTTCTTTTTTCTGCATTTCTTCCGTATAGAACTCGATTTCAACTGAGCCTATTTCGTCAATATACGGGCATTTTTGCTTAGGATCAATAAAGTATTCAATTTCCATTTGCTCAAATTCCCGGCATCTAAAAAGAAATTCTCTCGGAGATATTTCATTTCTGAATGCTTTTCCTATCTGCGCAATTCCAAACGGGAGCTTTAATCTTGCATTTTCATGTATGAACTTAAAATTTGTAAAAATTAATTGCGCTGTTTCCGGTCTTAGGTAGGATTTTATTGAATCAGCTTTAATTGGGCCGACTTCGGTGGTAAACATTGGATTAAACTCCCCTTTGTTTAGGTATTCCCCTTTGCATTTTTCGCATTTAGCTTTTCCTAATTCGTGCTTGTCTATTTTTGTTTTGAAACCGCATTTCCTGCAAACTACTGCAATGTCAATGAAACTAGAAACATGCCCTGAAGCTTCCCAGACTTTTGGGTTTGTTATAATTGAGCCGTCAATGCCTACTGTATCGTCACGAGCGTGGACATGAAATTTCCACCATTCTCTTTTTATGCTGTTTTTTAATTCAACTCCTAGATGTCCGAAGTCCCAGAATCCACCTAAACCGCCGTATATTTCTGCTGAAGGGTAGACGAATCCTTTTCTTTTGCAGAATGCTGCAAGTTCTTCAATTGATATTTCATTTGAGCTCTCTTCTTTTTTGCTCATACATAAAGTTCGAATAACGAATATTTAAACTATTAGCTTTAGGTTTTATTTGGTTATTCCGCCCATTCTGCATACTGTTATTCCGCAGACAGGGCATTTACCCTTTGCTATTTTTGTGCCTTTTTTTGTTGTGGATTCAACAGGATCTTTTATTTCCCGCTGTTCTTTACATTTAACACAATATCCTTTTGTCGCCATTTTACTCCTCCGTTTTGTTTTATTGTATGAAAATACTGCTTATAAATGTATTGCGGAAAAGAAATTCTGCATGATTAAATTTAAAAGCGCCTTTTTTATGGTATATCATAATGGAAATCGAAAATAAGGTATGGTACGATAAACATTACAAGATAATGCTGTTAATTCCTGTATTGTTGTTTATTTTTTCTATCGGGTATTTGATTAACTTCCAGATAAAAAACGGGGATATTATTTATAAGGATGTTTCATTGACCGGAGGGACTACAATAACTGTTTTTGATGCTAATGTTAAAATAGACGAGATAAAATCTGCTCTTGAGAAAGATTTTTCAGATATTTCGATAAGAGAGATACTTGATTTCAGAACAGGGGCGCAGAAAGGATTTATTCTTGAAACAAAGGCGACAACAGAGAAGATAAAGCCGGCTCTTGAGGATTATTTGGGGTATGTTCTTAATCAAAATAATTCTTCCATTGAATTTTCTGGAGAGAGCGTATCGCTTGGGTTTTACAAGCAATTGAGATTTTCTGTTTTGATTGCTTTTTTACTTATGGCTCTTGTTGTTTTTTTAATATTCAGGACATTTGTGCCAAGCGCGGCTGTTATTTTTGCTGCTCTTGCTGATATAACTATGACTCTTTTTGTTGTTGACATTTTTGGGATAACGCTTTCTGTTGCTGGAATTGTTTCTTTTTTGATGCTTATAGGATATTCTGTTGATACTGATATTCTGCTAACGACGCGGGTTTTGAAGGGAAAGGAAGGAAGTGTAAATGAAAGAATCTATGGTGCTTTTAAGACTGGGATGACAATGACTTTGACTGCTATTGCAGCTATATCTGTTTCCCTTTTCTTTGTTTATAGCGCTTCCGGCACTTTAAGGCAGATGTTCACAATTATTCTTATTGGCTTGTTTTTTGATATGATTAATACATGGCTAACAAACGCATCTATAATAAAATGGTATGCTGAAAAGAAGGTGAAGACATGAAAATATCATTCAGAGTTATAATTTTGATAATCGCTTTGTTTATTTCGCTTTTAGCAATAAAACCGAGTTTTGAGAAGGGAGTTGTTGTTAAATCAGTTAATGCAGATTCTTCGCTATACGAGCAGGGACTAAGAAGCGGAGAAATAATCAGCACAATTAATAGAGAGGAGGTAAGAAGTATAGATGATTACGCGAGAATTATGGAAAATCTTTTTGCTGATGAAAAAGAAAGAAGGGTAGACATATCAACAAAGTCCGGAGAATATACTCTTCTTACAAACAGCACCTTGGATATTAAGATAGAAAAAATTCCCAGCACGAGAATACAAACTGGGCTGGATTTAAGGGGCGGTTCGAGAGCTTTAGTCAAGCCGGAGTTTTCAATTAGCGACGGGGAATTGCAGGATCTTGTTGAGACAAGCAGAAATCGTTTTAATGTTTATGGATTATCTGATGTTAATATAAAAGGTGTTAGTGATCTTTCTGGAGAGAAATATATGCTTGTTGAAGTTGCCGGCGCCAGTCCTGAAGACATAGAAAAACTGATAGCCCAGCAAGGGAAGTTTGAAGCTAAAATAGCCAATCAAACTGTCTTTGAAGGAGGTGAGAAGGATATAGGCGATGTCTGCAGGAATGATGCAAGCTGTTCTTCTGTAACAAGCTGCTCTCCCGCAGAGGGAGGAGGATTTTTCTGCAATTTTGCTTTTGCAGTTTATTTGAAAGAGGAAGCTGCGCAGAAACATGCAGCAATAACTTCTAATCTTTCTCTTGATAATACCGGACAGTATCTGAGCGAGAGCATTTATTTATATGTAGATGATATAGAAGTTGATTCTCTTTTAATAAGTAGTGAGCTTAAGGGGCAGGTTGCAACCCAGATTTCTATTCAGGGTTCTGGAAGCGGATTGACAAGAGAGGAGGCTATTAAAAACACCAGAGAGTCAATGAACAGATTGCAGACAATTTTAATTACCGGCAGTCTGCCTTATAAACTCTCTATTGTGAAACTTGATACTATTTCTCCTTTACTTGGGAGGGATTTTGTTTCATTGATATTAATGGCTGGTTTGGCTTCTATTGTAGCTGTTTCTTTGATAGTGTTTGTCAGATACAGGAGAATAAAAGCTTCTTTGGCTCTGCTTTTAACTTCCTTTTCCGAGCTGGTTATAATCTTAGGAGTTGCTTCGCTGATACGCTGGAATCTTGATTTGCCTTCGATTGCAGGCATTTTAGCTACGATAGGCACTGGAGTTGACCAGCAGATAGTTATTATGGACGAAGCAGAAAGATCCAAAACGCTGAGCATTAAAGAAAGAATGAAAAGAGCTTCGTTTATTATCCTCTCTTCTTATTTTTCTTTGGTTGCCGCAATGCTTCCTTTATATTGGGCAGGCGCAGGATTGTTCAAGGGTTTTGCCCTGACTACAATAATAGGAATCACCTCAGCAATACTAATAACTCGCCCTGCTTTCGCAGACATAATTAAAAGAATGGAATTAAAGGGATAAAGTCTGCTCCTGCTTATTCCCTAGATACCATTCAATTGTTTTTCTCAATCCCTCATCAAAAGAAGTTCTTGCTTCGAAGTCAAATTCATGCTTTGCTTTTGAAGTATCAAGACATCTTCTCGGCTGTCCGTCTGGCTTTGTTGCGTCCCAGTTTATATTTCCTTTGAAATTCATTATGCCTGAGATTTTATATGCGAGATCTCTTATCGAGATTTCTTTTCCTGAGCCGAGATTTATAGGGAGACCTTTATCGTATTTTTCAGTAGCCAATACAACTCCTTCTGCTGCATCTTCAACATAAAGAAATTCTCTTGACGCTTTTCCTGTTCCCCAAAGCGTTACATCCTTTTGTTTATTTGAGATTGCCTCATCGAATTTCCTTATTAGAGCGGGGATTACGTGCGACCTAGAAGGATCGAAATTGTCGCTTGGACCGTATAAATTGACAGGAAGCAGGTAAATTGAGTTGAATCCATATTGTTTTCTGTATGCCTGGGATTGAACTAAAAGCATTTTTTTTGCCAAACCATAGGGTGCGTTTGTTTCTTCTGGATATCCCTGCCATAAGTCTTCTTCTTTAAAAGGGACAGGAGTTAGATTTGGATATGCGCAAATTGTTCCAACAGCGACAAATTTTTTGATTTTATTAATTCTTGCCTGCTCTATCAACTGAGTTCCCATGATTAGATTGTCATAAAATAACACTCCTGGATTCTCCATGTTATAGCCAATACCGCCGACGTTGGCCGCGAGATGAATAATTGTATCTGCAGAAAAATCTTCCAGCATTGTCTTTATATTTTCTTCTTTTCTTAAATCATAATCTCTGCTTCTTGGAACAAGCAGGTTTTCTTTTTGAATTCCTCTTTTAATTAATTTTTCAACTACGAATTTTCCGAGGAAACCTGCTCCGCCTGTGACAATTATTTTTTCAAGCATTTTAGTATCTTAGAGTATTACTTTTTACACTATCGTAGTCAGATTTTACCATTAAACTGACTAATTTACTGAATTTAATTTTAGGATTGAAATTGAGTCTATCTTTGGCTTTTTGATAGTTTCCCTGAAGGACGTTAACCTCTGAGGGCCTGAAATACCTTGGGTCTATTTCAATTATTGTTTTATTAGTCTTGCTGTCAATGCCTTTTTCATTAACGCCTAGGCCTTCCCATTTGAGGTCTATACATAAACTTTTACAAGCTTCTTCTATGAATTCTCTTACAGAGTGAGTTTCTCCTGTTGCGATAACATAATTGTCCGGCTTATCTTCTTGAAGCATTGACCACATGTATTTAACGTACTCCTCGGCAAAACCCCAGTCTCTTTTCGCGTCTAAATTTCCCAGATACAGCTTTTCTTCTCTACGTAATTCTATTTTAGAAAGCCCGAGAGTAATTTTTCTAGTAACGAAAGTCTGCCCTCTTCTTGGAGATTCGTGGTTAAATAAAATTCCATTGCATGCGAAGATATTGTGCGCGTCTCTGTAGAGATTGGTTATGTTAAAAGCAGCGACCTTTGAGAGGGCATAAGGGCTCTGAGGAATAAACTGGGTTTCTTCGTGCTGGGGGGGCGGTGAAGAGCCAAACATTTCAGAGCTTGCGGCATTGTAAAATTTTATCGGCAATTTTGAATTTTTTATCGCCTCGAGCATTCTTAAAGTTCCTGATGCATTGACATTAAAAGTGTATTCCGGCATGTCAAAGCTGACTCTGACGTGAGATTGGGCTCCTAAATGGTAGACTTCTTCCGGCTTGACGTGATTTATTATTCTTTCGAGATTTCCGGTATCTGTAAGGTCGCCATAATGAAGGAACATTCTTGTATTGTTGATGTGAGGATCACGATAAAGATGGTCTATTCTATCAGTATTAAATGTGCTTCCTCTTCTAATTATTCCGTGAACTTCGTATCCTCTTTCTATCAGGAATTCTGTTAAGTAAGAGCCGTCCTGCCCTGTTATTCCGGTTATTAGAGCTTTTTTCATTAAAATCAGTATTAGTCTGGGCTTTAAAAGAATTTATATACTTTCCTGGAGAGTATAGCGAATGTTACCCAGATGGCATATTTTTTTTGGAGCAGTATTCTCTTTGGTATTGTGGTTTTTTATCAGAGATATTAGTTTGATAAATCTTGCTTTAGTGTTTCTTGCTTCTGTTCTTATAGACTTTGACCATTATGCGGCTTCTGTTATTAAAACCGGGAGGTTGAGTTTAATTCGTTCTTTTGATTATCATAAGAAAAATGAGATAGAGGCGAGAAAGGATATTGCCAGAGGAATTAGAAGAAAAGGGGATTTTCATTTGTTTCATACAATAGAATTTCATTTGATTTTGGGAATACTTGGACTTTATTGGAAGGGATTTTTTTATATCTTTATTGGGATGGTTTTTCATTCTTTGCTAGACATTGTTTCAATGGCTCAGGAGGGTTCTTTGCATAGAAGGGAATACTTTTTCTTTAACTGGCTTAGAGAGACTTTAGCAACTAGATAAAACTGACAAATCCTTTTGCCAGCAGTAAAAATGCCGGGAGCCAGAGCATGATTGAGGGAAGGCTGAAAAATATTGATAATATCAAAATAAGAGAGGAAAAAATATCAACAAAACTTAATATGTCTCCTAAGAGAACAAACATTCCTTTTAACAATAATAATCCTGCGCAGAAAAGGAGATATGGCATTATTACATTGATACCAAAAATTAACATTAGGAAAGCAATTGCGGCAGCTATATCAATTCCCCCGAGGATTTTTACTAAGAGCATATAAAGACCCAAAAAAGTAGATTAATAAATTTTATTGCGTTTTAGTTTTTTGTATTTCTCTTTATAATTATTATAAGGAATATTAGGAGAACTATTAAAATAACGAGAGAATAGAGAATCCACATACCTTTCTGTTCTTGTTTAGCTGCGCTGTCTTTATTTTTTTCAGAGCCACTTATGCTTTCTGAGTCTGAAATATCACTTGTTATTTTTATGATAACAGGTATTTCTTTTCTTGAGCTTGAATCCTCAATAAAAATTCTTCCCGGATAGATGCCTGCTTTAACTGCTTCTGAAGCTGTAAAATCTATGGCTATCTTTCTTTTTTCTTCAGGTTCCAGGTTGAATTCAGCTTCTTTTATATTTATGAAATTTGTTAGAGCATCTGAACTTATTTTAATGTTTAAAGCAATTGCCTTTGGGTTAGTTATTGTTATATGCTCGGTTTTTGTTTCTCCTGATTTCAAAGATATTCTTATTTCTTCTTTATCAACAGAGAAATAATTTAATGACGATGGACCGCCGCCACCGCTACTACCACTACTACCACTACTGGTTGAAGTTGATGTTGTTCCGCTTTCTGATGCAGAACTTGCTTCTTCTATAGAGTAAGTTGTGAAATGGGTAACGTTAAATGATAATTCTCCGTTTGTATAGTAGTTTTGAACACAGATTGACGAGGGGCAGGTTTCGCCATCCCTTTTTATCACAGGGCTTGTCTCGCTCAGGCCATAAAACAATAAGGTTGCACTTACATTGAAATTAGTCAGAGTAGTTGAGTTTAAATAAATTATTCTGGACGATATATTTATATGCTCGTCAATATCCAGAAGGTTGTCATTTATATTTGAGTCGTCTGTAAAGTTTATTGGGACATTAAATTTAATTTTCCCATAAGAAAAGTCTTCAAGAAAAATTCCGCTTAGGTTTTGTATTTCTTCGTGCGAATACTGTGCAAAAGAGGTTGAATTTTTATTCTGACCTATAAATTTAGAATATGACACGTTAAAAGTGCTGTAGTCTATAGAGAAAGTCACATTCTTTTTTGTTACATTTCCAGCTGAGTTGTTCGCAAACACATAAATAGTTTTAGCTCCGGTCGAAGTATTAAAATAATTCCCGACTGTTTTATTAAAAGTTGTATTCGCTCCTTCATTGATATTATACCATACGTTATCGCCGTTTGTTGTTACTTGTAATCTCAGAGATACATTGTTCCAATATGTATTATTTTGCGGATAAATTATTGTTAATGTTGGAGGACCTGTAACTACAATTGTAACAGAGGCAGTTACTGTTGTTACCTCTCCTGTGACTGTTTCTCCTGTAATTGTCTGAGAGCTTGCATTATCAAGGCAATTAAATAAAACAAACACTGCTAAGACTATTAATAAAAGTTTAGACATCTCTTTTTTCATTGTTAATGAGAACAGAATAAATATTTAAAACTATTGAGTATTGTCGGAGTTGTATGTCATTTTCTTGATTATTACTATTATAGCGATTAGAGCGAGTATTATTGATATGAACAAAATGAAAAGCCACTCTTTTGTTATTGGCGCATTTTTTTGTATTTCAGTTGTTTCAGGTGAGAGATTAGGATCTATGCCGATAATGACTGGGAAGGATTTTCCAACTTCACCTGCTATCTGAATCATTCCCCCTTCTTCCTGGGAGATTTGCTGGAATGAAACAGAAACAATATATTTGTTGTTATTTACACTATTTGGAATTTCTATTTTTAGGTTTACTTTGTTGTCTTTAGTTCCTGCAGGAACTAAGTAATCTAGATTTTGGTCTGTTAATCTTGCTATTTCCGTGCCGTTTGTTATTTTCGCACGTAATAATATATCCGCGCTCCCAACCATGTTTTGGAGCGTTAAAGTTACATCTGCAGACTGTTCTTTGTCGAGGTAAAGGGGCCTTTCATTCCAGTAGGGAGAATCTACACCAAACGCAGAGAGCATAGAGATAGAGAGAATAGTTATAACTAGAGCTAATGCTAAATTCTTTTTTGTTCTTTTTTGTATCATTTTAACTTATTGCTACCACCCAGGCTCCTTCAAGCTCTGAAGAATATGACTGGGGGCTTATTGATGTGTTAAGCTCTTCAAGGCAGAAATATAACTGCTCTTGTCCAGTGCTTCCTATGTTAGTGGAATGATTTCCTCCTGCAAGTATTGAGCCAGTCACGCCTGTTGCTGTTCCATTTACCATTTGCGTTCCTGAAGTGCATGCGTCACTTGTATGTGTTGTGAAATTACCTGCGCGAATCATATCAGTTGTAGTTACTTCACCTCTTAAATTATATGCCTTGACTGTAACTGCTCCCGATGCGATGTCGTCGTTGCAGGTATTATTTAGAGTTATAGGGTCGTTATTTGAAAGTGTATCTACGTCTGTAACTCCAAGAGAAGGCCAGGTTAATGCCAGCGGGCTCATTATCATACAGGTTGACTCACTTAAAGTAAAGCCAGTTGTGGCATTCTCTGCTCTGTTACTGCTGTTATCCTTGATTGTTACGTTTATTCCCCAGTCTCCTGCTCCGTCAAAATACCAGAGCTGGACTGTGCAGTTAAAAATTGAAGATGTTGAATCTATCGCTTCATTGAATACGCAAGAGGAATTTGCTCTTGAGCCTTCTCCGCTTCTGTTGAATTTTGCTGTTGCGCTGGTGACATTTATTGTGCCTGCGCCGTCAGTGTCTCTTGCTGTAAAGTTAAATTTGACATAAGTTACGCTATTTTCTGTAACGCTCTTCGCCGGAATAACACTCACGTTAGTTATTACCGGGTTTGTGCCGACTGTTATATTCAACGTGGTTGTATTTGTTGCGCTGTATCCTGTTATTCTCGCTTTAAACCAGTCAGAAAAACCTGCAGACACTAAGGAAATTGCCAAGAAAAATACTAGAAAAGAAATTCCAAGAATAATTATTTTTTTCTCCATGCTCTTTTTAGTTTTTTACTTCCTCTATTAGATATCTTTATATTTTTAAATATATCTTTAGTGTGCCCCTTGTTTTTTTATTGCCCGAGAGTAGAGAGTCCATGTATTCCTTTGATCTTTGTTAAGTATTTTAGATATTTCTGCGTTAGTCATACCTCTGTTTCTGAGATAATAAACAAGTGATTCCAGCACACTCAGCTTTCTGTCCGAGAATATCTCAACCGGCACTATTTCTCTCTCTTTTGCAACAATTTTTTCTTTCATCTTGCTCTTTGCGTTGCGGTAATTTATACCTACTGTTCTTTGGTCGCGGCTTAGAAGTTCTGCTATCTTGCTTAATTTTAATTCTTTGTTTTCTTTTAAGTATTTAGTTAAGGATTCTGCAGGGCCTATATTCTGCTTGAATATTTCTATAGGGACTGTGATTTTCTTAATTGAAATTATTTCTTGTTCATGGGATAATTCTTCTAGGTCAATGTTATATTCTTCTTTTAGCTTCTTATCAAGAATTTCAAGAATGCTGGTGTTATATTCCTCTTTTAGTTTCTTATCAAGAACCTCTAAAAGCTTCTTCTTCTTTCTTCTAATTCTGAATGCGGCAAATAATATTGTTACTGTCCAGGCGCCGCCTTCGCCAGTTGAGTACGATTGGGGTGTTATGTCTGGGTTCATTGCTTCCAGACAGACATATAACTGCTCCTGCCCTGCAACGCCGTTGTTTAGGGAGTGATTTCCTGCTGCGAGTAATGCGCCGGATACACCTGTTGAGGTTCCATTTACCATTGTTGTGCCTGAATTGCATGAATCAGCAGTATGCACACTGAAGTTGCCTGCAAAGATAGCGTCAGTCAGCACTTGTTCTCCAATAAGATTAATTGCTTTAACTTTTACATTTCCTGAATCTATATCGTCGTTGCAGGTGTTATTCAACGCTATAGGGTCGTTATTTGAAAGAGTGTCTATGTTTGTAATTGCAAGAGAAGGCCAGGTCAATGCCGGCGGACTCATCACCATGCAGGTTGATTCACTTAAAATAAATCCAGTTGTTGAGTTTTCTGCTTTTCCTCCGCTTAAATCTTGGATTGTTACATTTATCCCCCAATCTCCTGCTCCGTCAAAATACCAGAGCTGGATTGTGCAGTTATAGACTGCAGAATTAGAATCTATATCTTGAGATTGTGTGCAAGAGGAATTTGTTCTTGAGCCTTCTCCGCTTCTATTGAATTTTGCTTGAGCAGTATTATCATCTAGATTATTAACTCCACCAGCATAGAAAGCTGTGAAGTTAAATTTAACATAGGTTACGCTATTTTCTGTAACGCTTTGTTGCGAGATAGCACTTACATTGGTTATTACTGGAGCTGCTGCGATATCAACAACAAAAGTCCTGTTTAATGTTAAATTCCTGTTGTTATAGCTGTCATTCACAAAGAA
>CAYIOA010000018.1:0-14551 GCA_964364885.1 Candidatus Woesearchaeota archaeon | reverse complement strand
TGCCGGGATTCGCACCCGGGTCGCAAACTCCCGAAGCTTGAAGGCTGACTAAACTACCCCACAACCCCAGCATAATGCGCCGTGCGCATTTATTACCTTTTTGGCATCTTCTTGGGACAAAAATCACTAAGTAGATATTAATTATTGAGTAGCAACACTATCAAAAGATTTAAAAATCCTGTAAACTAGAAAGAAATATGGCAAACCATGAGATTGAATGGGTAGCAGAAACCAAAAACAAGAAATTCGGAAGAATAGTCGCACCTTGGGATAAAGAGGTTGAGGCTTTTGGAAAAGTCGGTGCAAGTTTAGTCCTGCCAGAAGATGTTGTTGAAGCAAGACTCGCAGGCTACGACGGTTTTTCAAGAACAAGACTTATTCCTGTTAAAGTTAAAGGAAAGAACACAATCTTATACAAGGGAAATGAGTTAGTTACACCTGTAGGAGCGAGAGAAATAGTAATAGCCCATGTTAATGGTAGATACCCTGCTCGGTCAACAGACTTTTATGACGTTGTAGAAGATATAGCAAGATTACAAGAAGGTTTAGAACCAGAAGACAGAGTCGCAATAGTTGTTGTAGAAGATGGCGACCACTCTTGGACGAAAGAAATGCCAGAAGCAAGATTCACTCTTGGTCCAAGAACAAAAACATACTTTGAAAGAAAAGTAGAACCATTTGGAAAAACAGAAATTCCGTACTTTGATTTGGTAGCAGATTCTACAGAACACGCAACCTTTAATTATGTGTGGTTCTTCAATCCGCTGAACGACTCCAAGCTCGATTGCGGGATCCAGGACCTTCACGACGACAGCAACGCTCTCGGGGTGTTGGAAAAAACCGCCGAAGGCGGTTCGCGTTCTCCAGTATACGTTAATTTGACAAGTGTGAAAAAAGCGAACTCTGAAGCTGTTGCAAGAGTTCTTGAAGAAGAAGGTTTGTCAGGATTAAGTAAAAGACTAACATCCAAAATAGGCGAAGCTACTTTAGAGCAAATTAGATCGTATAGCAAATAATTTTTATATCTAACTATCCTAACTAAATAGCCTCGACCGCTTTCTTCGTGAAAGTTAAGAGGTCACATGCCATTTTGCCAGAGCATATTTGAGTTGATTTTAACCCTTCCGTAAGAAATCCTTGGCTTTCAAGCCAATGAATGAATTACGGCGAATATATATTTCTAAGATGATTATAAAGCCAATTCATGGTTGTAACTAACTCATTCTAAATAAATCTTTGGGAGGAGATAAAAATGGAATTACAAATTGTATGAGTCATTCAAAGGATGGGGAACTTATGCAAAATTGGGAAGCAATCACAAATTAATGAAAAGGATTAAAGGAGAAATCATTGATATTTTATGGGCGAAGACATAAAGAAAGAATGCGCCGTGCGGGAATTGAACCCACCTCACGAGCTTGGGAAGCTCGCATCTTACCGATAGACTAACGGCGCTTTTAGTTAGTTGAACTCAGGATTAATAATTGTTTTGTTTAGCTATTATTTATGTTTCTCTGGCTGAGCAGATTCACGGGAACTTTTATAAAAGGAGGATCTTGTTAAATGTTATGATCGCGTAGCTCAGCCCGGTTAGAGCACTGCTCTGATAAGGCAGGGGTCCCAGGTTCAAATCCTGGCGCGATCATTATGTTTAGCTGTTATAGCTGAGAAACTCGACAAAAAGCTTGCTATCCTGGATTGAGCACTTTTTTATTGGAAGATTTATTGGAATATTGTTAACATAAACTTTCTTGTTTCCAATTGCCTTAACTTCGTAGCCTGATTCAAGTTTTGAGAGAAAGACGTCATGCGGGGATAAAACGCCCGGCATTTCTAACTCGTAAATAATTTTATTTCCGAGTCTTTTCACGCTTGTTTTTGCTTTTTCTTTTGGGAGAGAAATAATTTTCTGCAGTTGATTTTCATTAATTGATTTTTTATGAATTGCCGAACTTTTTTTTGAGTTTTGATCTTGCTCCTGGGAGAGAGTCATTGGACCAACAATTTTAATTCTAATTCCGTTTGGGAAAGTTTTTATTTCTGCTTTTTCAATATCTCTTTCCATATCTTTAAAATGATTCTGCAATTGCTTGTCTAAATTCCTCATTAAGCTGTTAAAGATTGACCCAACTAGCTTGTCTGTAATTCCGAATGAGCTGGATGCTATTTTCTCTTCTGATTTTATAAAATCGTTTCTTCCCAGCACGCCAAATTCTTCCTGTTCTTTTTCGAAGTCTATAAAATTATTTCCGCAATGCGGGCAGAAGCTATACTTTTTTTCTATTTTTGAGCCACATGCTTCACATTTCAGATTTTTGTTTTTTTTGTCAAAAAGCATGCAGATTATAGATTATTTGGGCTTTTAAATTTTCCGTCGTTAGAGTATTATTATTTTTGCTTAAATATTGCCTTGAACCAGCCTATTTCTGCGTGAAGTGTCTTAAAAGGATGTGATAAACTAACGTGAACAGGAGGGAGTCTTTTTACTTTCTTTTCTTCTTTAATCTTTGGAAGAAATAATAATGCAACAATCATTCTAAGAATTGCTGCGAATATAAATATAAAAAAGAATTTATTCAGAGTTTGGAAGTTTATTGTGCTTAATAAAAATCCGCCGAGAAGCGCTCCTGAAAAACTGCCTATGCCAATTAGGAGATTTGTATATGCAATACAAACGCCGCGTTTTTCCTGCGATACCGCATCATATGTGAAATTTGTTGTTGATATTGTCAGCGCTGCGTTTGCTATACCTGCTACTAGCTGGGGGATTAGAACCAAGTAAAAAGGATTCTTTGAGAAAAGCCACAACAGCGGAGTAAAGACAAAACATATGTTTGCTAAAACAAGGAGGAGGGTATTTCCGTATTTGTCAGAGATTTTTCCCATAAATGGAGTAAAAATCAGATAAAATACCGAGGAACTTATGGTTATTGTTGTATAAAGGAGATAGTTCTTGTTGTACCCTAGCTCCTGCAGCATGTATAATGCAAAAAACGGGGAGGCGACCATAACTGCAAAGTTAAAAAATGCCAGATAAATAGAAAATTTTCCATAGTTATCGAATCTTTTTAAAAAAGACCACAACGAAAAATATGAAGATTTGTGCATTTTTAATTTTGGAGAATACTGCGTTCTAAAATATAAAAAAGATATTGTACGGAAAAAGAAGGCAAGCGAGAAGATTATAATAAAGCCGGTCATTAAATAGTCTTTTTTTTCAAATATATTCAGGATAAATGCGCCTATAAGGAACGCGATTAGACTGACTATTCCTGTTATGACATTTCTTTTGCTGAAATATTTTCCCTTATCTTTTTCCGGAACTATGTCGCCCATCCAGGAAAACCAGGCTGGGAACGCGATTCCTCCGAAAATTCCTAAGAGGGTATAAAATACAATCAATAAATAAACATACGAAATATTTTGCTTTTGAGCTGCGAAAAAAGCAAGTCCTGCTATTGCCAGCCACATAATTGCGTTTAAAAGAACAAAATTGAGCACGATTTTTTTTCTTGATTTTTTCATCATTAATCTGCTCCCGCCGAGCTGCGCGAGCGGCGAAAATAATGAACTTAGAGAGCTTAACAGTCCGATATGAATTGGCTGTGCACCAAGTGCGTCTGCGAAAGGAGTTATATACGAGTCACCCAGACCTGTTGAGGCGCTTGCGGCTGAGCCCTCTTTAATGCTTTTTTCAAGAGCTTTTTGTTTTGCGTGAATTGACTTCTCAGACTTTCCTTCAACGTCTTTTTCAACCTCTCTTATATCGAGAAATCTTCTAAATGGGTTTCTCATATAACGAATTGTTATTATAGATTAATAAAGATTACTAACAAAGGGCAAGCTTTTGCTGATTCTGCCTTTCTTTTTCCTGTGCATAAATAATTTCTTCTAAATAGGATAATCTTTCTTTTACATTATCTATTGCCTCATTTGTTATACTTCTTATCGTTCTGTAATACATTCTTCTTTTAGTTCTGCTGTGCTCTCTTAACATAGATATTAAAACAACCGGTCTTTTGTTTCTTGTTTCATATGGAGTATTTACTTCAAGCGGCGTGAAATATATTTTATAATCTCCAACCCTTCTTCTAAATTTTCTTCTCTTTGCCATTTTTTCTCTGGCATTAGAATCCAAAAAGACAGTTTCCAATTCTTCGTGAATTTTTTTTCTAAGTATTTTAAACCTGCTAGACTCAAAATACTTGGCTCCATTTTGTGAATATACTGCAATTGGGGCGTGTTTAAATTTCGGATTGTTTTCTAAGAGTAAAGCTGAAGTAAAAGTAACACTTGCTGTTTTAATATCAAGATTTTCTTCTTTCAAATGATTGTACTCTTTTATAATATCTCCGTAACTGTCCAATACAGACAAATCTAAACCAGACGCCCTTAATCTTCCTAAATCTTTTTTTGTTATTTTGCTTATATTTCTGGCGAGGACATAACTGACAAATTCTTTATATGTTCTTTGCAGTTCATCTGACAAACTTGCTGTTTTAGCTGCTGTTTCTATTGTTTTTCTTGAGTGCTCAAGAGCTTTAGCCTTCTCTTCAGAAAGAAGCATTATCTTCTTTTCGTAATCTTCTCTTTGTCTTCCAGAAGAGATTTCAACAAGGAACTTCTCGTTCTGCAGAGCCTTTAAGTCATACTCCAAAACATCGATGCACCTTTGTTTTACTTTAAGCACATCTTCTTTAGATTTCAGAGACTCGTGATGTTGATTATATGCCGGACTGAATTTTTTAGCTATATAATCTGCAATCTTTTCAGCTTGTTCTTTCAGAGAAATTCTTAGGTTGTTCATATAAATACGCGACAGGAAAAATTTAAATAGTCTTGTATACACGGGAAGTGTATACATGTTGTATACAAAATGAAAGATATATTTGACGCGACTATTTTATGCAAGGAATGCAATATAAAGATGAAACCTTCTGTTGTTGAGAAATCTGGATTTAGTTTGAGAGTTGTTGAGTGCCCTGAATGCGGGGATAAAATAATTCATCCTAGTGATTTGTCCCATTTTAATCAGTATAATGACTTGAAGCGCAAGACTTATAATGTCAAGCTGAGAGTTGTCGGGAATAGCCATGCAATCAGCATTCCAAAAGAGATTGTTGATTTTATTAATGAGATGCACGGAAATATGAGAAAAGATATGAATGATGTTGTCAGATTATGTTTTGAAGATTCTGGAAGATTGAGTGTGAACTTTTTTGATTCTAGAGGAGGCAAGAAATGGTGAAGAGCAATGGCGTGAGGCTTAAAGTTGTAGAGTCCTTGCAGGACGATGTTTACAAAGGCATTGCGAGAATAGACCCCCAGATAATGCGTTCTATGGGCTTGGTTAGAGGAGATGTTATTTCTATTAAAGGGGGAAGAGAGACTTTGGCTATTGTTGACAGGGCTTATCCTGCTGATGTTGGAGACAATATTATCAGGATTGATGGAATGATCAGAAAAAATGCCAGAGTTAGTGTCAGCGAGGTGGTTTCAGTTAAAAAAGCGATTAATGTTAAGGCAGCTAGTAGAGTTGTTATTGCTCCTGCTCAGAAGGGCATTAGTGTGCAGGGAGATCCAGAGATGCTAAAACATGGCTTGTTAGGAAGACCTGTGAGCAAAGGAGATATTATTACTTTGGGCGGAGTAAACAGAAGACGAGATATGATGGGCGAGGGTTTTCCAGATGTTTTTGGGGATTTCCAAAATCTTTTTGGAGCAGGTTTTGGTTTCCCTGGATTTCAGCAGATAAAGTTTGTTGTTGTTTCAGCTTCTCCCGGACAGTTTTGTTTTATAAGTGATGATACAGAGATTGTTTTGAATCCTAAAGCTGTTGAGATTTCTGAGGATGATTTGCCTGATGTTGCTTATGAAGATATAGGCGGATTAAAAGAGGAAATTAAAAAAATAAGGGAGATGGTGGAGCTGCCTCTTAAACATCCAGAAATTTTTGAGAAACTTGGCATTGATCCTCCAAAAGGAGTTTTACTTCACGGCTCGCCTGGAACTGGGAAGACTTTATTAGTAAAAGCAGTCGCAAATGAATCAGAGGCGAATTTTATTCTTTTAAACGGACCTGAAATTATGAGTAAATTTTACGGAGAGTCTGAAAAAAAGATAAGAGATATTTTTGAGGACGCAGAAAAAAATGCGCCGACTATAATTTTCTTTGATGAAATTGACGCGATTGCCCCAAAGCGCGAGGAAGTTCAGGGGGAAGTGGAGAGAAGAGTTGTCAGTCAGCTTTTAACTATGATGGATGGGTTAAAATCCAGGGGGAAAGTTATTGTTATAGGGGCAACAAATAGAGTTAATTCAGTTGACCCTGCCTTAAGGAGGCCCGGAAGATTTGACAGAGAGATTGAAATCTCTGTTCCAAGTAAAGAAGGAAGACTGGATATTTTGAAAATTCATACTAGGAATATGCCTCTTGCCAAGAATGTCATTCTAGAATATTTGGCTGGAAAGACGCATGGTTTTGTCGGGGCTGATTTGAGCGCTTTGACAAAAGAAGCTGCGATGAATGTTCTGAGAAAAATGCTTCCTGAATTGAAATTAGAAGAAGATGCGCCAATTCCCAAAGAAGTTCTGGATAAAGCCATTATTAAGGCGGAGGATTTTGAGGAGGCATTAAAAGTTGTGAGGCCAAGTGCGATGAGAGAGATTTTTGTTGAAGCTCCAAATGTTTCATGGGATGATATAGGAGGCTTAGAAAAAACAAAACAAGAATTAAAAGAAGCAGTTGAATGGCCTATTACACAGCCTGATAGTTTTAAGAGACTTGGGATTAGAGCCCCCCGAGGCATTTTGCTTTACGGGCCTCCTGGAACTGGGAAGACTTTACTGGCGAAGGCAGTTGCTAAAGAGTCAGAAGCTAATTTTATTTATATTAAGGGACCTTCTTTGTTAAGTATGTGGGTTGGAAAGAGCGAAGAAGGAGTTAGAAAGGTATTTGAAAGAGCGAGACAAGTAGCGCCGTGTGTTATCTTTTTTGATGAGATAGATTCACTTGCTGGGAGAAGGGGCTTGGATGCCGGGACTAGAGTAACTGAGAGAGTTTTAAATCAGCTGTTGGCTGAGATTGATGGACTAGAGAACTTGAAGGATGTTACAATAATCGGAGCTACGAATAGGCCTGACATGCTTGATCCAGCGATATTAAGGCCCGGGAGATTTGACAGAGTTATTTTAGTAGATGTTCCTGATGAAGAAAGCAGAATAAAAATATTTGAGATTCATACAAAAAATACTCCTTTAGCTGAAGATGTTTATACAGGAGAACTGGTTAAATTGACAGATGGTTTTGTCGGAGCAGATATAGAATCTTTGATAAGGGAAGCTGCTTTGAACGCTTTGAGAAGAGATTCAGAGGCAAAAGAAGTGAGCCGCGAAGATTTTGAAGAGGCACTGAAAAAAGTCAGACCTTCTGTTTCGAGAGATACTGCACAAAAATATAAGAAGATAGAAGATTATTATTTGAAACGTGCCAAGTCTGGATTAGAAGCCGGACCTGTTTATACAGGTTGATTAATAATTATTTGTGTACTGTTTCTGCTGCAAAAAATGTGCGATTTGACCAGACTTCCTCTGTTTTTCCATCTTTTTCGAAGATTGCTGTTGCTGCGGGAAGCTCAAATCTTCCTACTATATTAAATCTAGAATATATTATGTAAGTGTAGATTCTTTCTTCTCCTGCTGTTAATTTGTCTATATTCCAGAATAGCCGATTTGAGTTGTGGTCTATTTTATCAGGGGTTTTTCCAAATTTTTCGTATAGTTTTGTCATTGCCGGAAGCTTGTCTATTATTTGTATTTTGTCAACGTGCTTCTTTGCTTTTGCATAAAGCGTTACTTTCAGCGCAAATTCTCCGCTTTTTGTTCTTACAAAAGAAACTTTTTTGCTCAGTATCAGGGGTGTTTGTGAATAGATTTTTACTAAGAGAGTTATTGCGATTATTAGAATAATAATTATAAATGGAATTGTGTAGTTTGTTGTCGAGCTTATTGTTAAAAACTCGTCTGGGCCTATTTCTTTCTCCCAGACATATGTTACATAAAGTGATTTTCTATTAATTGATGAGGGCTCTGGCGAGGTTGTTGTAAATAATCTTGATATAAAATCTTTTTTTATTTCAATTACTGCTTTCGCTGGAATGTTTCCTTCGTTTGTTCTTGTTAAAGCTGTCTTTTTTATTATAAATCCCTGAGATTGCTTTTCAAAGGATGTGCCTTCCTTTTCCAGATAATCTATGTAACTTTTAATTTCTGTTTTTGCATTTTTTATCTGAACATTTAAGATTAGGGGGTATGAACCTGCCAGCATTTTTCTTGATTTTTCAGTGTCTATTTCAATTTGAACTTTGGCTTGTTCGTATGGTTTTAGAGAAATTTCTTTGCTTGTTTCGAAAAATGGAGATATGAATTCCATTTTTATGTTTTCTATATTGGTGTTCTCTTTGTTTTTTATAGTTATTAATGCTGATGAATCTGACGGCGTGATTGGCTCTGCAACAATTTCAAGTGTTTCAGGCAGAGTTACTATTTTAATCAGCAGATTGTCTTTCATAATCCCTGAGTTCTGCCCTTTTATCTGGTATTCAAATTGGTAGAAGCCGTATATTTTTCTTATTTCTTCACTTGGATATGCATTAACTTCTATTGTTGTTTTTCCAGAAGGCAGTTCGAATGTGCCTCTTGGGGACATAGAAACTCCAACTAAAGAATAAATTTCAAAGTTATCGCCTGAACCTTTGTTGTTTATTATAAAATCAAATATTGCCGGATTGTTCAGCTCAGAAATAACAACTGAGCCTCTGTCTATTTTTTTTATTTCTAAATCAACTGCAAGAACTAATTGAAAGGCGAGTATTATTAAAATCGGGAGCGCGAGCAGATATTTTTTCATTGCTAAAATGAAAGAATCTCTTATATAAATATTTGTGTATTGATTTTCGTCATTCGCAAGATATAAATAATATTAAAATTATACTTTGGAATGAAGAGAGGAATTGTTCTGCTTTTTGCTTTTGGTATTTTTTTATTATTAATTCTGGATGTTGCTTCTGCTAACTGGTTTGGTGATTTTTGGAGCAGGATTACCGGGAGACAGACGGATGAAGAAGATTGTTATAATGAATGTTCTTCTGGAGCCAGCGATTGCCCTGTTTTGAGAGGGAGAGAGGGTTATAGAACTTGCGGCAATTACGACAGCGATAGCTGTACAGAATGGAGCAGTGTAACTGAATGCTCATCTGGACAAACCTGCTCAAATGGCGCCTGTGTAGCAACAACGCCAAGTTGTTCAGATGAATGCTCTACATCTGGCGTAAAGCAATGCTCAGGAAGCGGCTATCAAACCTGCGGTAATTATGATTCAGATTCCTGTTTGGAATGGAGCACAGAAACAGCTTGCTCATCTGGACAAACCTGCTCCGGAGGCGCGTGTGTTTCTTCTTCTACTGGAGTCTCTCCTAGTGGAGCATCTCCTACTTGCACAAACGATTGCACTTCTGGAGCTAAACAATGTTCTGGAACAGGATTTCAAATATGCGGGAATTATGATTCAGATAGTTGCACGGAATGGAGTTCTGTTAGCAGTTGTTCCGCTGGAGCTAGTTGTTCAAATGGGGTTTGTTCTAGTAGCGGAAGTTGCACTTTTGAGTGCGATAGTGCTGGCTTAAAAGAGTGCTCGGGAGCTGGATTTAGGGCTTGTGGTAATTATGACTCAGATAGTTGTTATGAGTGGAGTACAGAAACAGCTTGCTCATCTGGACAAACCTGCTTAAATGGAGTCTGCTCTGCTACGAGAAATACGGGCGGTGTATCGGGAGAGCGGGAAGATGGAAGTCTGGATTGCAGCGATGAGTGTGAATTATCTGGCGCGAGGGAATGTTCTGGAGAAGGGTATAAAAAATGCGGCAATTTTGACGACGATGGATGTTTAGAGTGGGGTGATGACGTTTCTTGTGAAAGAGGAGAAATTTGTCTGCAAGGCGCCTGCATTATAGAGAGCGAATTAATTAATGATGAAACTGAGCAGGAGGGTGTTAAAGAAATTGAGGCCAGAAGCAAGATTGAAGGATTTGAAAACAGATTTGAATATTTCAAGTTTAAAGTAGACTCGGAGAACTCGAGAATAATAAGCGAAGAGGGTGTAGAGGTAGAATCCGATGTTGAGTTAAATGAGCTAAATGGAAAGGTGTATGTTAATCTGGAGGATGAGGACGGCGAGAAAAGATTTGAAGTCAGAGTTGATCCTGATTATGCTATTAAAAAAGCCAAAGACGCAGGAAAATCAGAAAAACTTCTGAAAATTGAATTGGTTAAATCGAAAGGAAAAGTTGTTTATGCTGTTAAAAGCGAGAAATCTAAGAACTTTTTTAGATTTATTAGATTTGTCTCAGAAATTGATGTTCAAGTTGATGCTCAAAATGGAAAAGTTGTTTCTGTGACAAAGCCCTGGTGGAATTATTTTGCCAAGATATAATTTTTAGCGCCTTCCTGAAAGCTCTAGAAAGGCCTTAATTTTCTCTTTAAATGTTATTATATCTAATTTTATTTTTTCTTTTGTGTCCCTCACTCTGGAAGGAATTATATACTTATTGTAAACATCTCTTGTGAATCTTGTAAATGGAGATTTTTCCCATTTGCTGTCAAAGTCTTTTACAACTATTCCTTTTATGTCTATCGTAATCTGCCCCTTGTTCATTTTTTTCTTTGCACCGTCAATTTCAACTTCTACATCAGTCATGTTTTTTATCTCGAATTTTATCTTGTCTTCTATTCTGAAGTAATCTGAGAGCTGTTTTGTTGCTTTCCATTCTATTGTAATGTCTCTCTTGTTGCCGGTTATTTTTTCTATATATTTTTCTTCATCTATACCATAGAGCTCTTCTTTGAAAATCGAGTGGGCGTAGGAATAAAGCGCTGGAAAATCCATTAAGCCGTCTTGCTCAACTTTTTCCTGAATTACCTGTTCTTTGTCTGCCATTTTTATTAAATATATGTATTATTTTGTATTTAAAGATTGCTTTCTGCAACTTGCAATATAATCTGGTTGTTTTCTTTTGATATTTCGTATTCAGAAGATTCTATTAGGAAGGTTATTTTGCTGTATTTTCTTGGCATTTTTAGATTTGTCACTCTAATCTTTCTTTTTGTTCCTATTTCTATATTTTCCAGGGGGAAAGTTTCAATCTTTGTATTTTCCGTCGTTATCACAAGAGAAGATTCTTCTGAGTCTTTTAAACCATGATTTGTTATTGTTGCTTCAAAGTTCAGATATCCTCTTGTAGTGTTTGCTTTTAATTCTTCTATTAAAAGGTCGCTTTGCGGAGCGGCTTTGTATACTTCATTTATTTCTTTTATAATATAATCATCAATTTCCTGCCCGCAGTTTGTTATAGGGTACATTATGCTTTTTTCATTATTGTTATGGTCAAAACCCAGGGCGTGAAGAATTTCGTGAATTGCTATCTGGGAATTTTTACAATTTTCAGGACGATACAGCGATATTCTTCCGAGAAGAATAACTGAGTACCTGCTTGTGTTGATTATTTCTACCGGTCCGCCTTCACCTGCAATAAAATGTGTTTCCTGCTCTAGTGTGGGAGCTATGTTTGAGCAGGAAATCGATATTTGAGGATCTGAACCTTCCTCAAATTCTAGGATTGTTTTTTCTTCTAATATCTTAAACGCTTCTCTGGCGTCATTTTTTCTTTTTTCAGTGCAGTTTTTTTCCAGCTCGTAAATTATTTTTTTGTCAGGATAGCGCATGTTGGGATAGAACTGAGAACTTTTTAGCGGAAGGTCCTGAGAAAAATTTGATTTATATGCCTCGAAATCAACACTCGGCGCTTTAAGGGTTGTCCAGAGGAAATAAAATCCTCCTAAAAATACAATGAAAAAAACAGCTACAAGCAGGGCGTTTAGAATATTCATAGCTTAATTAAAAATATCAAATTTATAAGTTTAAGCCCTCTTTCTTTTGACGGAAGTTATAAGTTTGTCGGAACTTTATTTCTTATAGTGTATAGTACAATTCTTTATTTTCTAAATGAATTAATGCCATTTGAATAGCCTGCTTAGTATAATCTTTTCTGCTAATTCTTCCTTTTGTCAACATACCAATTGCACCTTCAGAAGAACCAATTTTTCTATTTGAAGTTAAACCTAATCTATAAAATGCTTCATTAGCATCTATTCCATCTTTATGAATCATTCGCGTAACCTTAGTGGGAAACTCAAAAGCACAGGATAATCCTAAATGATAATTCTTACCATCGTAAATGGCACAAGCACAAAAATCCATACTTCCAGTTTTTGTTTGCGGAACTGCCATTAAACCACTTTCTATTCCAAAACTATAAACGCACCCATTAAAAATAACCGTCGCCCTGTTTATTGCACCTTGCACAGTTTCCTCTAATGATTTTGGCTGTGCGCTTACTCCTGAGTTTGTTTGTATTTCTATAACTTTACAATCCCTTAAATCAGGATAAATTTGGAGAACTTCTCTAAGGGCATCAACCTTAACCGGATTCCTAGATGCAACATTTATATTCATAAGATTTTATTTAGGCGTTATTATAAAAATATTATTATAATTGACTTTCTTCTCAAAATTACATTGTGAGCATAATTTACTTATTCTTTTTTAATTATTGCTCCATCACTCTTTATAGGAACCTGAAACATAGAACCGCACTTTTCACATTGGGCTGTTACTACAACCGTTACTGCTGTCAAAACTCTGCATCCTTTTGCAATTAATTTTGAGCCCATTTTTATATCGATGTCATTTCCGCATTTACATTTCATAAGGAACTGATAGCTGATTTATTTTTAAAGATTTACTTGATAAAATTAAGAAACACTTTAGTCGCACTATTTATAAAATTAAGCCAAGTTTCTGGGGCATAATTTTTTTAGAAACTAATTTTTGGGGGGTATATCTACAAGGGATTCCCAAGTCTGTTAGAGTTCTTGCACAATCGGCAATTTCTCTTCTTACTAGATAAAATTCGCTACCCTTATTATCATTAGCAACTCTTCTTGCTTCTTCTATCTCAGAAGTTATATCTAATATACTTGTTCTATTTTGTACGATATAATTTTCCATAATTTTTTCTAGATTAATAAGTTTTTAAATCTTTCTACAGTTTTTATTTTATAGTTACAATATAATAAATTTTGTAACAACTTTTATCATAAAAAGTGTAATCCATTATGTTATAAATTTAAGCTCAGTTTTGTGGGCATAATTTACTTTGGTGTCTGAAAAATGTGGGCAGATCGTGAGAAATTATTTATCGCTTAGAGAAGGCCAAATCCATCTTTGATACCAACTTGAAGCATGGTCTTCTGTTGCATCCCACAATTCCATCATTCTAACTCCTTGTGGATTAACTTTTTCTCCTTCTTTCAAATTATAATTCAAATCTCCAGCTAATTGCCTTTCAACTTGCTCTGCATCGTATAGTGTATGCTCATTTTGGATATTTTTTCTACAATATTCTACTGCTCTCGTTCTAATTAATGGCACATCTCCAACAACAGAGTTATAAGCAGTTCTTGCCAAATCAATTGGACCAAGTGTGAAAATTCCAATTAGAGCAGCTAATCCAAAACCAGTTCCAGCTAATCCAAATGTTCTTCCTCCACTAGATGATTTTTCTTCTGACATAAAATAATGAAAAATAATTGGTATTTAAACCTTTTGCTTGTTACTACTATATAATTATATAATGATAAATTATGTCATAACTATTGTAACAACTTTTATCATAAAAAGTGTAATCCATTATGTTATAAATACGGCGGACATTTTGTCCTCTATCTTAAAACGAATAACTAGTTCTCTGTTGGGATTCGAACTTTACTTTGTTTATATCCATGCCGAACTATATACCTTCAACTTGATCAGAGGAAATTAATGTTATTATATAGTGGTTACTAGAAAGCTTTAAAAAGGATAAATTCGCTTAATTATTATGAGAAAGTTAACGAATATAGCTGGGGAAAGAAAATGAACATACCATTTGATATAGAACAATGTGAGGGCATTTTCTCAAGACCTCAATTAGAATCTCTTTTGTATGCGTTGCCGCTAACTTTAAGATTTAAACCCGACATAGAAAGAGAGATGCCTCAAATATTTGAGTCAATCATAGAAGAAGCATTTCAAAAATTGCCCACTAAATTAATAGTCTCACATAGAGCCCAATTAGTTTCACTTAGGCCACAAAATGGAGCAAGAATTTGTGATGGTTCCTTTCATGGAGAAAACAGAAATGCTTTCTCTCCATCAAGAGTGTTTGATGAAACTCAACAATACTATGGAGAAGCCTGCAGTTATTCTTTCAATACCGCAGACTTAGAACTTCCTTTTTCACAGAGTTTGAGTTTAGATATTCATAAATATGGTGGATGGGAGGAAAGAAAATGAAAGAATCAAAATGGATTGTTCATGAACCAGAAGAATTAAAAACTGAATATAGGACTCCTGATTATAGAACTCCTGATTATAGAGATCTTGTTTACCTAGTCC
>CAYIOA010000017.1:0-14644 GCA_964364885.1 Candidatus Woesearchaeota archaeon | reverse complement strand
GAAAATTAGGAAAAACTGAAAGCCCACTTTCAAGAGAAGATGTTAAAGCTCATCCAGTTTGGAAAGTTTTAGCTAGAGACCAGGGATTACTTAATGATTATGCTGATTATATTTTTGCTGAAGGAAAAGAAAGATTCAAGTATGATACTGCAATGGGAGTTTACCCAGATTCAGCAAGTGATGATGTGAAAATGAGGGCGTGGGTTGTCTGCGGGCTCGAGGTCAGGTCTGACGCTTATGGCAGGCTTGACCTTGACTTTGTCAATGGTCGTCTCGTCGGTATAGCGCCAGAGGCGCTTAGTGCGCCGGGTAAGGGTGCTTCAAACATCAAATCATACACTATGGCTGATTTACAAGCTTTTGATGGTGCAGTAAAAGGATTAGAAGAAACAGTTAGACCTGAATTGCTAACTCCATTTGCACAATTAAGAAAGAAACTCTAAGATTTTCTTGAGTATCGTGAATTATTTTATCTATCGTTATTTAATGAAAGAGATTATTATTTGATTTATTGTAAGAAGTAAGATAATTAATGACAGGATTATAGTTACATTTGTGAGTCTTTCCATATTCCATTGTTCTACGAGTTTCAATTTTCTTCCGAAATTTTCGCAAGATTTATTAATTCTGCTCTTTATTTTAATTCATGAATATCAAATTTGGTCCTGCGGGCATTGGGGGAGTAAAAACAGCAGAGAAAGTTCTGGAAGATTACTATAAAAAAGGGTTCAGGGCGTGCGAGGTCGCATTTACTTACAGCGTTTATATAAAAGAGCAAGAGGCACTCTTAATAGGAAAAAAAGCAGATGAACTTGGAATAGAATTAAGCATTCACGCGCCCTATTTCGTTAATCTGAATTCTGAAGACAGCTCAAAAATAGAGGCGACAAAACAAAGAATATTAAGATGCTGCGAGATTGGCGAGTTGCTTGGCGCAAAGCTCGTTGTCTTTCATCCAGGATACTATAGAAAAGACAAGGAAGAGAGCTATAAAACAATTAAAAAAGGAATTTCTGAGATTATGGAAGAAATAAAAAAGAATAACTGGAAGATTAAAATTGCCCCGGAAACAATGGGGAAGGTTAACGTTTTCGGAAGTATTGAAGAAATTTCTCGCTTAGTCAGAGATACAGGATGCTCATTTTGCATTGACTTCGCGCACATTCTCGCGCGCGATAAAAAAGTTGACTATTCTAAAATTGAGAGTTTGTTCCCGCAAAACCAATGGCACGCGCATTTCTCAGGGATTGTTTATGGCGAGAAAGGAGAAAAACACCACAAAACAACTGAGAAAAAAGAATGGAAAGAATTGCTAAAAAATCTCCCCAATAACAAAGAAATAAGAATTATTAACGAATCGCCCTCAATGCTTGAGGATAGTATTGAAGGAATAAAAATCTATCACGCTCTTGCACGCTGAAGCTCTGCGGGATTTAATGAAATCTTTTTTCTCCCTTTCTTCTTCTGCCTTTCAATCGAGACCAGTTTTAAATGTGCCCTTTCTGGATTTATCATGCACAAGTTTAATATCTCAAGTATTCTTTGAACAATCTCATCATAACTTTCTCTATTATACAGGCGCAATTTATCTATTCTGTCTTTAGTTTTTTTGTTTAGTTTTATCGTCGTTATCTCGCTGGTATCTTTCGCTCCCATTAACTTATACCTTGGTATACCTATTTAATTTTTTTGTATAAAGTTTCACTACTAATTTGTAACTATAGAATAGTCCAAATTTGTTATTACCAAAAAGTTTATATACCTCCAAAATTGAAATATATTAACTAAATATCTAAGGAAAAGCATGAGATACCAAAAAACATTCGTTTTTCTTGTTAGTGTACTTGCATTAGCAATATCTTTAGTGGGTAATGCGAACGCATTCGGAGACATCACTGCAGTAGAAGTTAACGGGGTTAGCGCCCTTGTTACCGGAGGCATTGATTTTGCTAACTTTGCAGGACAAAGTGTACCAGTACTTGTTGTTTTCCGAGCTGATAACGGAATTAGTCCAGTTGAGGACGTTCGCGTGAAAGTTTGGATATCTGGAGAAAGGGAAAACGCAGTTGTTTCAGAGAGATTTGACGTTGTTGCTGGAAAGACTTATTCAAGAGTCGTTGAGCTGGCAATGCCGTTTGATCTTGATGAGAAACTAGACGAGTCAAGAAAACTTGAGATTGTTGTTGAAAGCAGAAACCAAGGAACAGCTGATGAAAAGACAATTGACTTTACCGTGCAAAGAGAATCTTACTTAGTTGAGGTTCTTGGAATTAACATGGAATCAAGGGTCAAGGCAGGCGAGCCTCTTTTGATTGATGTTGTTCTTAAAAACCGCGGAAGACAATTTGCCGAAGACACATTCCTTAAGGCAAGAATACCTGAATTGGGAATCGAGTCTTCAACATACTACGGAGATTTATCTCCAGTTGACCAGGGCGGAAGCACAGTTGAAAAGGAAGACGCTGTTGAAAGAAGAGCAATTTTGAGGATTCCTTCAGACGCGCCAACAGGAATTTACACAGTTGAACTCGAAGCTTACAACTCCGATTCTGTCACAAGACTAGAAAGAAGAGTTTTTGTTACAGGAGCAGAGGACGACACAATCGTTATTTCTCCCATAACAACAAAAACAATTTCTACAGGCGAATCAAAGAAATACACCTTGACAATTGTAAATAAAGGAAATTCTGTCAGAGTGTATGAACTTGTAATTGATGCACCTAGTGAATTAGAGCTAGATGTAAGCGAGCCCGTAGTGGTTGTTCCAGCTGGTTCAAGCAGAACAGTAGAGATGGAAGCAACTTCTTCAGAAGAAGGAAAGTACACCTTTACCGTCAATGTCCACTCTGATAAAGAGCTGATAAGTACGCAGACATTTAAAGCCAATATAGAAGGTAGCGAAATTGTTGCAAAAACAACGCAAAACACAACTGTTTTGTTAACTGTTATTCTTGCAATAATCTTTGTTGTACTTCTTGTTGTTCTTATTGTGTTGCTGACAAGAAAGCCAGAAAAATCAGAAGAACTAAGTGAGAGCTACTACTAAATTTATTTTTATTTATTTTTTAGCTCTTCATTTTTATCAATAAGATTTATAAAACCTATAATATTAAACATAAAGTGACAGAAACAAACTTTCAGAAGTCAAACGCGCAGATAATTTACTATAGAAACGGCCAGAATACCAGCGAAGACCGTGTTTTCTTAGCAGAAAGAGTGCTGCGTATAAATGTTTCTCCAGAGCAATTATCACATGCGAGAAGATTGTTGAATAACACGTATTCAGCCTCTTCATTTAATATCGGAGGGGAATCAGATCAATATCATATTAGTGAAAAAGGAGTCTATGTTGAGGCTGTTAGAGAATGTACTGATAATCGCCTTCCTTATGAATTAAAACTTGTTAGTGGCTCTAAAGACTCCCTGGAATCTTTAGCCAAAACTCTCAATTTGCCCACTGGAAATATAAACCTTCTATTTGTTTCGTGAAAGTTTTAAATATCAAGTTTACTAAGAATTTCTTATGGCTCATATCAAAAAACTGGTGATTCAGGGATTCAAGAGTTTTGCCAAAAGAACAGAAATTCCATTTGACAAAGGTATAAATGTCATAATCGGTCCAAACGGGTCAGGAAAAACTAATATTTCAGACTCAATTTGCTTTGTTCTCGGCAGGTTGTCTGTAAAGTCAATGAGGGCTGAAAAAGCCCGCAATCTGATTTTTATGGGCTCTAAATATGTGAAGCCAGCCAAAGAGGCATTTGTCGAGATAGTTTTCGACAATTCTGACAGGATTTTTGCAATTGACACCAACGAGATTATGATTAAGAGGGGAGTAAGGCACAACGGGCAGGGAATTTATAAGATTAATGGAGAAAGTAAAACAAGAGCAGAAGTTATAGAAACTCTTGCTCAGGCAGGAATAGACCCTTACGGTTTCAATCTAATTTTGCAAGGGCAGATACAGTCAATTGTTAGAATGCATTCAGAAGAAAGAAGGAAAATTATAGAAGAGGTTGCAGGAATTTCTATTTATGAATCGAGAAAGGAAAAATCTCTAAACGAACTGAACAAAACAGATGAGCGTCTTAAAGAAGTCTCCATGATTTTAAGGGAGAGAACAGCATATCTGAATAATTTGGAGAAAGAAAGAGCCCAGGCTAAGAAATACCAGGAGCTTAAAACTCTTAATAAAAGAATCAGGGCATCTATACTAAAAAAGAAACTAGATGAGAAGAAAAAAGAAACAGAGTCAATTAAAAAAGCAATCGAAGAGAAAACCGCACTTAAAGATAAAAAAAGATTATTATCAGAAAAGGCTCAGGAAGATATAGAAAAGATTAGCGAAAAAATTAATCAAATGAACAGGCATATTCAAAAAACTTCTGGATTAGAGCAGGGCGCTTTAAGAGAAGAAATTACTAACTTGAAAGCAGAGCTGGAGGGATTGAGAGTTAGGAAAGAGGGTTATGAAAATCGTATGTACGAAGTAGAAAGAAGAATTGAAGAAATGAACAAGTCTGTCCCGGAGTTAGAAAGAGAAATTCACGAACTCAGGGAAAGAAGCCCCCACATGGCTAAAAAGTCTAAAGAATTAAAGAAGAAAAAAGACGATCTGGCTTTGTTGGAGGAAGAAAGAAGAAAGATATTGTCATTAAAGGCCACTTTGAATTCTCTCAGAGACAGAATAGAAGACAAAAAAAAACAGCTTGCCAGAATCAACGGAGAATCAGAGATTTTAGTCAGGCAAATTGAGGAATTATCAGCAGATTTAAATTATAACAGCGAAAAGAACTGTAGCATTAACTTAGATTCTCTTAGGAAAAAGCTATTTGACAAAAGAAAAGAATCAGAATTGCTTTTAAAAAGAGAATCAGAATATGACAAAATAATCTCTCTAGAGAGTTTGGACATAAAAAGAAACCACGAGATTAAAGACAAAATTGAGAAAATTGATGTTTGCCCATTATGCCAGAGTAAAATGAGCGAAAGCCATATTAAGCATGTTTTTGAAGAATGCGAACTTAAGATAAAAGAAGCAAAACAGAAAATAGAAGAGGCCGAGATGGAGTTGAACATTCTAAAAGAGAGCAAAACAAGCAATAAGAATGATATTAATGACATAGAAAAGAAAATTTATTCCTGTGATAAAGAATTGATTAAGCACAGATCGATAGGTGGAAAAAACGATTTATTAAATAAGTATGTTGAAGAAGCCAATCATCTAAAAGAAGAAATTTCTGGTTTAGAAAAGAAAAAAAGGGAAACAGAGAATAGAAATTTCGATTTAAACAGCATCGAAGAGAAATACAGGGCGAAAATGTTTGAGATAGAGGAGATTTCTTCAAGAAGCGAGGAAGACGTAGATACAACATTACTCTATAAGGAGAGAGAGCTTGAAAAAATCAGGAATGTTATAGGGCGGAGTAAGGAAGATTTTAATGAAATTCAAAAGCAGGTGGAAAGCCTCGCCAGAGATACAGAAGAAAAGGAAGATATCCTTATAGAAAAAGAGAAAAACGAAAAAAAGCTTAACCTGCGGTTCAACGAAATGTTCTCAGAAAGAGATAAAATGCAAAAGACAATGCAGGAGCTAAATATCAACCTATCAAATATACAAAATGAGCTAAGGCAGATAGAAGACCAAATAAATTATCTAAAAATTGGAAAGGCAAAACTTGATGGAGAGTACGAAACAATTGGGATGGATATGTCGGAATATGTCAATGTCGAAATTATCCCGGGAAGCATTGTCGGATTAGAGGAGAAATTAAAGAAGATACAAGAAACTCTGGAAAATATAGGCTCAATAAATATGCGCGCTCTTGAGGTTTATGATTTAGTTAAAAATGAATATGACTCAGTCAGCGAGAAAGTCAGCACTTTAGAAAAAGAAAAACAGGAGATAATGAAGATAATTGATGAAATAGACAAGAAAAAATATCGCTCCTTTATGAAAACTTTCAAGGCTATTAATGAGCTCTTCTCTAGGAATTTCTCAAAACTTTCTGACAAAGGTGTTGCTTATTTGGAAGTTGAAAATCAGGAGAATATTTTTGATGGCGGAGTGAATATAGCGGTTAAAATGGCGAAGGGGAAATACTTTGATGTGAATTCTCTCTCAGGGGGGGAGCAGACTTTAGTTGCCCTGTCTCTGTTATTTGCCATTCAGGAATTCAGGCCTTATCAGTTTTATATTCTTGATGAAATTGATGCCGCCCTAGATAAAAGAAATTCTGAGAGGCTCGCTGGTTTATTAAATCAATATATGAAGTCTGGGCAGTATATTGTTGTGACTCATAACGACGCTCTTATTTTGAATTCACAAGTTTTATATGGAGTCTCAATGCATGAGGGCATTTCCAAAATATTGAGTTTGAGATTAAGCGAGGAAGCCCAGAAAGAAGCGCATATTGACAGCACACAGGAGAATAATTAATACACGTGAAAAATCTCCAATCTTTGGATTGGAGTTAGATGCCGTAGGTTTTTCCCGGTTCTCTCCAAATCCCTATCAAATCCGAAGGATTTGGTGATTTTATGGAAAGAGGGGGCATCTTATTTATTCTCTTATAATCTCCCCAGTTAAAGAACCTTTGTCCTCCCAGGATTCTGGGAGTTCGCTGTCATCTCGGAATTGTTTGCACTCGTCTCCATTCTCCGGATTTTCACAATATTCTTTACATTCTTCTTCGCTTTGACATCCACCAGGACCTTCTTCTCCCTTAAAACCTTCTTCGTGTTTGCCGTCGCCCATAACTCTATCAAAAAATTCTCTAGTAAAGAATTTTGCATAACTCTCAGCATCTTCAGGAGTAGAGATGATAGAACTCATTAAACTTCTGAACATAAAATACATTCTCGCCCCGTCAACTGCGCCTTTAACAAATCCTGTTTCTCTTTTTTTATCCCAAGGAGGACTCTGGAGTTCAATTCTTCCACTTTCCTCGAACTCAACAATTTCAAGAAGTTTCTCAACATCTAGCTCTGCCTTCACATTTTCTGCAGGATTTTCTGCAGGAGGCATTGGCTCAGCATACATCAAATCATCTTCATTTATTTTCATGTAGACATTGAAGATAACTTCGTTGGTTTCAAAATCTTTGAGCTGAAGAACAAAATTTTCTCCGTATTTTTCATTAAACTCTCTTACTGCTCTCATGAACTCTTCATCCCCCCTTAATTCTTGTTTTTCTTCATCTGAAATAGTGTTTCTTTTCTCTTCCTCAGGGGGACCAGGCAATTCATGGTTTTCCATTGATTCTTTCATTTTAAACTTAAAAAATTCTCTTGATGGAAAAAGCCAGGTTTTCATATAAGGAGAGATAATTTCTTTTTCACCGCCCCCAAATTGGTTTGTTGTTTTAATTTCTTCCCAGAATTCAACGCTTCCATAATCTGTTTCATATTTAAAATTGATTAGCTTATGAGGTGGAAGAGAATCTTTGTTCAGACAGTCCAATCTCTCAGTTATTTGTTTTGAGACATCAACATCTCTCCAGTAAATTTCAAATATTCCTGAGATGTGTTCTTCCCATTTCTCTGCAGAGTTTGAAACATACTTTTCAAAGAACCATTTGGCAAATTCTTCATTCAATGAATTTTCTAATTCTTTTCTTTGTTTTAACAAGTCTTCTAGATCTTTCTTACACCACTCTTCTCCTCCATGCGAATAATATTTGTTCTTTATCAAATGAAAATTATTGAATTCATTATTCCTATCGCCAGTCCAGCCACCGAACCAGATAAATCCTTCTGTTTTTCCTTGTGCTTCCCTGCATGAACCGCCAACGGTGAATACAAATTTTTCTTCTTTGTGCTCTTCTCTTTCTGGCTCAACCCAAGTATCCTCTCCCTTCAGGCATTTTTCAGAGCATTCATTTTTGCAGGATTCAAGAGTGTTTTCCTCCTTGCATTTTGCTTCACAGCTAACTCTGACGTCATCAACATTACATTCTAATTCTTCGCCGCAATCTTCCCGGATGCAGTCTTCCACACATGGCCTGACTTCTCTGTCATAGCACTCTCTGCCGCATCTTTCACTGCACTCGTTTTCTCTTCTTTCTCTTTCCTCTCCTTCTCTGTCACGGTTCTCCTCTCTTTCATCATCGCGATTTTCTTCAAAGTCCTTTCTTGGAGACTCTTCTGGATTTTCATTTTGTTCATTATTTATTTCAACTTCGGGAGATGCCTGAACTGCCTCATTAGAACTGCTTTCTCCTGAATCTATAACTTCTTTACTAGAATTACTGCCCTCCTCAACTGAAAAGCCAGTTATTCTCATTTTTCCTGCAAGTGTTCTGAAAAAAGAGAAAATTATGTTGCCTGTTATCTCTGGCGTTTGTTCAGTTTCTTCGTTTGACTCTTCACCGGTCTCTTCTGTTTCTATTTCAGGTTCTTCTTGTTCTGGAATTTCCTCTTCTCTTCCCAGTTCTTCCCCAGGCGCTTCTTCTATTTCTTCATGTTCTTCAATAGACTCTGGAATTGCAACACATCTTCCGTTGCTGCAAACATCATTTTCATTGCCGCAATCACCTCTTACAGAACACGCCTCCCCAACAGATTCTGTTTCTTTAGTCTCTGCTTCGGTTTCTATTCCAATAATCCCTTCCTCACATTCAACACCTGTCTCTCCCCATAAACCATTGATGCATCCTTCTACAATAACTTCTTCCCCAGATGAACAATGCTCTATTTTTCTCTCCCCGTCAGCACATTCTGCTTCTCTACACTCAGTTAATTGTGCAATTTGGCATATTCCTTCTATACAGGATGCCTCTCCACACAGAGGGTCAACACAATCGTTGTCAGTTTCACAAGACAAATCTTCAGATAAGCAAATTGGTTCTAATGGACAACCATTTTTATCTTTTCCAGAGAAGATTACATCGCCTGAACATTGCAATGGTTCGTGCTGGGAGCAAACAGTACAGTCTTCTAAACAAACTTCTTGCTCATTTTCCTCACAAATATGGTTTCCACAAACAGCGAACTTCTCTTTAGCAATTTCTTCTTTCGCTTGGCAAGTTCCTTCAATACAATATAATTCTATTTTTTCTTCTCTTGTCTGATTATCTTCTCCCGCTATTGAAACAGTCTCATAACCGCAAACTTTCCCCCCACATTGCTGGTCAGAGCAGTCAATTTGTTCGTTCTCGTTGTCATCTATATTGTTGCTGCATATTTCCTCGCCGAATTCCTTGAATTCTTGGATTAATCTTTTTTCCCACTGCTCTTGCGCGTAGTAAAATTCTTTTTTCTCGTAGCCGGCAAATAATTCAGAGTAAAAGTTTTTTCTTTCTTCGTAGTTTGCTTTTCTTAATCTACTCTCCTCCTCTCTTCTTTCCTGCTCCTTTTTAATCCAGCAATAAGTTTCCTGGCATTTTCTTTGCTCTTCTTCCGGCATTGTTTTCCAGTAATCCTGATATTTCTGTTCAAGCTCTTTCCAGACATCATTTGATTTTTCGTTCCATGATTCTGTTATTATTCTGAGTTCCTGAGATTTTTCCATAGCAGACTGATAATCTCCTGCCTCTATTTGGTTCTTTATTTCATCAATTAGTCTTCTTGTTTCTTGCTTGAAACTTTCTGATGTAAAGCCAGAGAATCTTTCTTTTGATTTCCAGTTAAAATCTCCTGAATCTTCTGGCTGCTTGAATCCTGGACCACGCCCTTCAATCCGCATATTAGGGCTTATCCAATTCCAGTTGCAATCATCGCACATTTCAAAACGCATTATTGCCTCGAAGTTTTCTCCTTCGTAAAACTCAATTTCCCAGACAAGCAGGTTCTGGTTTTCTCTTTTGTTCTCACTTCCGAGGATATCGTTCATTAGTTCCTCACACTTTGCCGGGTTTTGATTAAAGTATTTGTTAAAAGTCTGTTCAACACCGACGCTTTCTCTGGCGAGAGTTTCTAGGCTTTCTTCATTTTGGGCTTTTGAGTATTCTTCAGAAAGAGATTTTATTTCTTCAATTTTTTCTTTTATATTCAATTGCTCCTCAGGACTTTTGAATTTTATTTCAAGATGCAGGCGGTAAAACAAAACATCTTCATTGCTTTTCTCTATAATATTCGGCCATGCACTTAGCCACATCTGTATTTTTTTGCCGTCAAATACAGGTTTTCTCCATGCAGGAGCTTCATTGTCAAGTTTTTTTTCATAGCCGCCGCCGTCGCCAGTTTCTACCCAGACCCATTTTGTTGTCTCCGTCGGCTTTCCCAATGCTTTTTCCAATTGCTCTAATTTCAAGACTGGATCGTGTTCTTGAGAAGTTGCGCCCATTTCTTTTGTCAAATCTAATCTCAAAGAAGTTGTGTAAACTATAAGCTGAGCATAATTTATATTACCTGCTTCAAATTGTTCAGATTGATAAGTTACCTTCTTTATTATTTCATCTATTGGGTCAGCAAGCACTGAAGGAATCAAAATAACCAAAGCTAAAAATAGAACTAACGCCTCTTTTTTCATTGTAAAGAAAGGGGGATTTGTTATATAAAGTTTTTCTATCTTATGCCTATTAGAATTAATTGGTAAAAAACGCCCAAAATATTTATAAATAACACATAATTCCGAGAAATATGCGAGACCTTAGGAATCCCTACAGCGCTTTGAAATATCTATTAGAAAGAGAGTATGCCCGTATCGGATTTGATAGAAATACCGGAAGATTATCTTACAAAGACAATACCGGTGATGGCAGCTGGGAGGAGAGCATGGCAGACAGAAATAACTGGGTGCGTGAGGAAATGAGTACTTGTTGTATAAGACATTCTATAAAAGATAGAAGCGCCAATTATTGCTCTAATTGCGGTGTTGGCGTCAATGGAATTGTCACCTGGATTAATATAGAAAGAATAGAATATCAGGATAGTATTTCAGAGAAGGTTGGGAAAGAGTATTTACTTGAATAACTCTAGAACCCCTTTAGAGTCGCCTGCTCATTTCCAGGAAAGACTTTCTTCCATGTCTGCCACGTTTTTCTGAATATTCCGGAGTCAGACAGTCTTTTTCCATTCTTAATTAGAAAATCTTTTGTTCTCGGGTCAGAAGGATATCCAGAGCCGATATCCCCGAATTCTTTTTTTATTTTTTCAACTTCCTCTTCTCTGGATACTTTTGCAATAATAGATGCAGCAGATACTGCAATATAGTTTGCATCTGCCTTGTGTTCGCATACAACATCCAGATTATCTTTCTTTTCTATATATCCAAGAAGAGTTTTTTTCCAGGCGCCTATGTTAACTGAAGGACAATCAACTATTACTTTTATTTTATCCTTCCCTGTATTAAGCGCATTTACTATTTCAGCAGTTTTTATTGCCTCCAGAGTGTTTAAATTTGTGCCAGTCGTTATAGCCCTGTCTATTTCTTTTGGCAATGTCCTGGCTGTATAGTATGAAATAGCAGATTCTTTTATTATCTTAGCCATTTCAATTCTCTTTGGATGGGAAATCATCTTAGAGTCTGTTATTCCGTATTTTCTCAGGAAGCCCTCGCCATTCTTGTCTATTAAAACTCCAGCTAATATCATCGGTCCTATTAAAGGACCCCTGCCTGCGTCATCTATTCCCAGGATTAGCATTTTTATCTAAAGTAAACCTGCTTAAAAATCTATGCGACAGAATTTGTGCAAATATAAATAAATCCAGGCAGTATATTGAGAGGGATGAATTTTATTTCTGTTCTTGCAAAATGCTTTTTGATAATCATGTAGTCTTTTAGAGAGTATTGAAATTGGATGAATTTTCCTTTGTAAGACAGAGATTCTTTTATTGAGCTTAATAAATTGTTTTTCTCCTCCCTGCTGAATATAGCTATTGGCAGGGTTGATATGACGCATTGTGTTTTCCTTTCTAAATATCTCGGGAAGTTTCCTGCGTTGTCTTTTATTACTCTTATTCTTTTGTCAGCTATTTTCTTGAGTATTTCGCAGAATGTTTCGTTGATTTCGAAGCACAGAAGGCGCTGATTTTTATCAAGATTCTTGAGCAGCTCTTTTGTTATTGCGCCTGTTCCAGCTCCGAGCTCTATTATCGTCTCCCCTCTTTGCAATGGCATTAACTTTGCCATTGCCTTTCCGACGTATTTTGAGCATGGGAAAATAGTGCCTGTTTCATTTATATGGGTTATTCCCTGAGTGAGAAATTGAATTGTTTTTGACATGATATTTTAAACAAAATAAATAAGAGAAGTATAAAAATATAGCGGGGCGGGACTGAAATACAAACTCTTTAGAAAAGAGTTTCTATGATGTCAAGAACTTTGAATTGTGCGTGGTTCTTGAGCACACTCAAGATTTTTAAAAATCTTGATGGTTCAGAAACTATAATTGGATTTGCTTCATAAATCTTGTTTTCCGCAGGAACAAGTCGCTCACGCTCCTGCAGTTCTTTCAGAACTGGATAGCGGGGGTGGGATTTGAACCGCACGACCTCGAGGTTATGGGCCTCGCGAGCACTCCAGGCTGCTCTACCCCGCTGTAATCGAGATAGCATCGAAGGACTTTTAAATATTGCTGTCTGTAATATTAAATGAAAAAACATGTTATAGGGCGTATTGTACAATCTGAGCAGAGGTTCAGGAGAAAAATAGGCAAAAAAATCGAAGAGGCTGAAAACATTTACAACGTTCCAAACACTCTCACTCTTTTGAGAGTTTTGATTACTTTTATTACAATATATTTTATTTTTGCAGGGTACGATGTTAAGGTGATAGCTGGACTTTTTATTTTTGGAATGCTGACTGATTTTTTTGATGGCCAGATAGCCAGGCGCTTTAACATGAAAACTGAATTTGGGAGAAAATTTGATATGATTGCTGACAGATTTTTAATGATTGGAGTTGCATTGGCTTTTGTTATCAATCTGGCTTTGTTTGGCGTGCTGAAACAAGAGCACATTTTGGAGATTTTGATGATTATGTCGCGCGAGTTAATCGCCGCGCCTGTTGCATTTATCAGTATGTCTTCAGGAAAAAATATTCCTTACGCAAAAAAAATTGGAAAGTTTACAACTTTTATGCAGGCAGTTACTTTTCCTATAATAATCCTAAGTATTTATTACCCTGCTTTTGAATTCTCTCTTTATCTTGCGTTATTCACAGGCGTTGTCGGGGTTTTCTCAGGCTTTACTTACATTTTTGATGTGTTAAATTCAGAGGTGAAAAGTGAGCGGGCAGGGAGAAGGTAAAATAAAACTTGGCAAGGCAGATGTTTATGTGCATTTAAAAGGAAAGAGCGGCGCTACAGTAACTCATATCGATATAGAATTAGATGCCTTGAATGATATAATAAAATCAGGGGAAAATAGCTATGTTGGATCAAAAGAGGGAGGAGTTTTTATTGGATTAAAAAAAGAGATGATAAAACGAGCTGAGAAAAAATACAGATAAATATTTAACTGATTAGTTTATCATTCTAAAATGAAGGAGCATGTTGCTATTATAATCAGGAACGAGAATAATGAGATTCTGTTTGTTAAGCGTTCTTTAAAAAAGAAAACTCTTCCAGGCGCCTGGTCATTTCCTTCAGGGACAATTGAAGAAGGAGAAGATATAGGAAAAACTCTTGTCAGGGAAGCAATGGAAGAGCTCGGCGTCGAGGTTAAATCTGAGAGAGTGTTAGCTATCCAGGAATTGCCAGAGTTTAATGTGCGTCTAATATTTAATTTGTGCAAGATTGTCAGAGGTCATGCAAGTATTAAAGAGCCAGAAGAGATAGATAAAATAGAATGGATGAGTTTTACTGATTTTTTTAAAAGATTTTCAGATAATGAAATAGGGCATGGATTAATATGGCTCAGGCAGAATCCTAAAATTTGGAGTTCATTATATGGAGATTAAAGATAAGAGAACAATGTATTCCTTGCAATTAAGGCGAAAATTGGGGAATTGTTTGCAGGTCTGGGAAAGTATTGATGATGTCAAGATGCATTGCGAAAACTCCATGCTTTAGCATGGAGTTAGCATCTTGAGCATCCAAAAATCCAAACAAACTCCACACTTTAGTGTGGAGTAACATACAAGGATTTTTTGATGTTAAGAGAAGCCATTATGACGGGCCTATTGCTATAAGAGCATTGATTCCAGGTCTAGGGATAAAAACCCATATTAGCCAGAAAAATCTTGAAAAAGAGAGTGAAAAATATTGTGAAGAAAAAGGGTGCGAAAGAAAAGATATACTTTATTCTGAGATGGCTGCTCCGAGCATGGGCATAAAGAGAATATTAAATGCAGAGTTAACAAGAAACGAGGAAGGATTATACATGGCATATAGCAGAAGGAATATTCACATGAACGAGGCAATGCGGGAAGCGAAAGTTGCCACGCACTCTACAGCCTGCTCCTTGCTCGAATTTTTTAACGATCCTTCTGATTTAAATGACTTAAATGAATTGTTGGAAGAATATCCAAATTCAGTTATTGAGATGAGTGTTCTTGATAAACTCGCAGGATGGGCCAGAAGGAGAATGTTAATCTGGGAGATTAGAGATTATTAATAAGGTATCAAAACTGAATATTTTACTATTTTTCAATTAATCTATTAGTTAAATCTATAGTATTTCTGAGAGCCTGTCTTACTTCTTCTGTGTCTTGTTGGGCAATTTCACTTAACTGTCTTGTTGCATTATCTCTTACAGTTCT
>CAYIOA010000016.1:2548-14875 GCA_964364885.1 Candidatus Woesearchaeota archaeon | reverse complement strand
AAATGTGTTTTACCGACGATAATTTAAGATTGCGCTGGAAGAAGAGCATTTTTAGATTTGTTTTTTGCCTCTTTTGTCCGCGCTTTATCTCTTGTTATATGGAATGCTTCTGTCCAGCGCACTTTTCTTTTGTCTCTTTTCAGTTTTAAAGCGTTTTTTCTGCATTTACTTGAGCAGAAATATGCAATTGTTCCCTCATTTTTTATCAGATGAATCCCTTTATGGGCTCTTTCTTCTTTGCCGCAGAAAATACATTTTGTCATGGCTAGACAGTTTTACCCGCTACTCCTCCTCTTATTTTTCTTGCCTCGATTTCTGTTTCTCTAAGAGTTATAAGGTCTCCGACTTTTAGCGGACCTTTTATGTTTCTTCTCATTGATCTCCCTTCATTTCTCCCGCCTAAGATTTTTACTCTTGCTTGGGTTACTTCCCCTCTCGCTCCTGTTCTTCCTATTAATTGTTCAACTAAAGCATTAACTGCCGTTTCTTCTGAAATTCTTTTTATACTGCCCTCTTCAGCAGTTTTGTCTTTTATTTTCTGTTGATTCTTAGCCATTTTATTTAGAACTTATTTTTTTAATTTCTTCTGCAGCTTCTCCAGGGTTTATTACGGCTATTGATGCAGTGCTTACTGCTATGCCTGCTGAAATTCCTAATTTCTGCTTTGAATCTACTTCGAAACAGGGTATATTTTTTTCTTTGCAAATAATTGATAGATGTGATACTATTTCTTTTGGAGAAACATCTGCTGCATAAACAATTAGTTTTGCTGTGCCAAGCTCAGCAGCCTTTGTTACTTCGTTTGTTCCCTTCTCTATTTTTCCAGTTTTTCTTGCTTTTTCAACAATATCGTAGAAGTCCATTTTGACCTCCGTATAAACTTCATTGGTTATTAAGTATGGTTTAAAATGGTTTTTAAATGTTTGGGGTGATTGGACTTTGCCCGATAAGTAACGTCTGCCCGAATAGTCAATAAAGAGGCGTGAGGGCGATTAAACCCCCACGAACTCAAAAAGCTACCCGAATATGATTTATTATAGTTTTTTAACTAACTGAAGAGTCCTTAATATTGGGTCTTCATAATGAGATTCTCCTATATCCTTAATAAAATCTTTCATTCTTTCCTTTAATTGCCAGATTTCAATATCTTTACTCTTAGCGTATTTTATTACATTTTCATCTTTAACTTGCCAACAAGCAATTATTTTCGTGTAACTACCATCAACAAAGTTAAAATCTTTTAGCTTCTCTTTTAATTTGGGGTCGTCAAATTTACATGATATAAAATAATCAACTGAATTTTTATGCCTCCAAGCTTTTTTCATACCTTCTTTTCTTTCAATGTTTTGATAATCTTTTTCGGTTGCATGAGATTTTAATGCCCAAGTCTTTAGATGTGTAATCCCACATTCAATCCAGAATTTATTTCCATGCTGGTCAATGGCTAAAATATCAATTTCTTTATTACCCTTCGCTTTTATATTAGAATTTGTGAACCATCTCAAATAATATCTTACAAATGATTCGACAATACGTTCCGTCGTTTCTGTCATCGTCCCTCACACCAATCACAAGATTTATCAGGACAATCTGAATTTAATAATTTAATGGCATTATTGAATATCTTTTCAGCATTCTTTATGTCTATATTTCTTCTTGCTAAAAGAGAATCAAAAATAACTTCACCTGTCTCCATGACTTCTTTAGGATAGTAGAATAATAGAAAGGCATAATCTTCAGTTTCATATCCATTCTTTCTCAGAAGAAAGTTATAGAAGTCTAATTGGTTTTGATAGCCGTTTCCTGCTTCTGTTTCATCTTTCAATGCAGAGCCTTTAGTTTTGTAATCGAGAATTATAAGACTTTTTCCGTTTATTAGAATATTATCCACTGCTCCGTTTAGAATATTTCCTTCTTTATCTTCCCATTGAATGCCCTTTCTGCTTCTCCATAAAGTAAGTAATTTTACATCGTCAAATAACTTTAATCCTTTTGTATGATGATGGTCTCTTATTTCTGGGGGCAATTCTCCCCTATCTCTAAACCTGTCAAAATGAGCTTTTAGAACTCTATCCATGCCGTTTGGCAGTTGAGGAAAGGGAGAAGAAGGTCTACTCCATTTCTTATGTTGTTTAAGCCAGAAACATCTTGGACATTCTTGCATTAAATTCAATGACGAGGGGGAGAGTTTGAATGTCATAATTTAACCTCTTTGTTATTAATGATTGAGTTTATGTAATAATCAATCTTATTCATAATCCTTTTTATTTCTTTATCTATTTAATAATATCTTTTTGTTAAACTCCCGCATTGCCCGCCGATAGAGACATCAAAAAGTCCTTGTATGTCACTCCACACTAAAGTGTGGAGTTTGTTTGGACTTTTGGATGCTCAAGATGCTAACTCCATGCTAAAGCATGGAGTTTTCACAATGCATCTTGACATAATCTAGAACACTACTTTTCACAAGAAAAACTATTTACACAAAGCCGGATGATAGGCTATTTTAGTTCGGTCTTTTAACAGTATTATTTTACAGCAAAATAGCCTTCTTTATCCAGCTCTCTTTCATCTTCACTGACTACAAATGCATAAATTGTATAAAATACTCTTAGTAAAATTTCCAAAATGACAATAGCAATTACATAATAAAATAAATTATTAAACAAGTTAGGAATCTCATTAAACTTATTAAGGAGATTTGCAAAAGAATTTAATCCTCCCGGCGCCAGCAAGAATACGGAAAGGGCAATAAACGGAAACAACTTTGCCAGCTCTTTTGATATTTCATTATTATGGTATGCCAAGAGCCTTACAGCACTTATAACTGAAGCAGCAATCAGTAAAATTTTATCCAGAGGATAAGTTGGATCAGTAATAAGTAAAAAAATAATTGACAGTGCAGCAAACCATAATATGATAACAAACGGAATAATTATAATGTATTCAATAAGATAAAATAAACTGGCTAATAACTTGCTAAAAACAGGATGATTAGAACGATTGTATTTCTTTAGATTTAATCGCAAGATATTCTTTTTTGCAGTTGAATTATAAAACTCAAAAATAAACAATGAGACTATCGCGAGCAAGATGGTGGTCACTAAAACATTAATAATTAAAGCACCTCCTGGTCCTAAGTTGGTAATAAACTGCCTATAGGCCTCTGCAACCACATTGGTTGCTGGAGTGGATATCTCCGCCATTACTAAATTGACTTGAAATAAGTATATAAAACTGTCTGTCAAATAAGAATTGCCATATGTAATTTGATTTTTATTTTCCAATCAATTGATAAAATAAATATTCGTATACATCGGAATTATCAACATTATCAAAAGAAACTTTGAAATGAAAATTATAATTACTTGGAGGACTTATTACACCGTGCTTTTCGGAACGGCCAAACACAAAAACATTTTTATCTGAATAGATTGTGTCAAGACGAAATGAGCGATTGTTGTTGTAAAAATTCAGCCCGGGAGAGATTTGATCAAGAGTTATTGTTCCTTCTCTCAATGCAATCAAGGTCACCCAGTCCTTTATTCTTCTGCCAAATCTTGTTGTTGCAGGGCTTAATTGTTCCGGATAATTATTGAGGTCAAGATAATATATAGGATAGTCTACAATACTCTTTAGATAATCTTCGTCAAACATCCCAACAGAAGCTAAATCCATTGTTCTGGGAATTTTGAACAAATCAAGAAAAGAATCATCTATAAGCGCGTCCCTTAGTGCAATACGCAGATGCTTTTCAATACGCAGATGCTTTTCAATACGCTCTGTTCCACATTCTTTCAGGTCGTAGATAGTTCTCTTTTTACTTAAATCAGAAGCCATTGTAAATCATTCTATATAAATGGCTGGTTTATTTGGCTTTGCTTTTCCTGCTTTGTTTTCAGGGTCATATTTGTTTTTATCATTTACTTTGAAGATATAAATTTCTCTGTCTATTGTCCTGCTTATTTCTTTCGATTCATAAAGGTCAGCTTCTTGGGGCAGCACATAAATATAAACTTTCTTGCCTTCTCTGCCTTGTTTTTCTCTGACAATTTTTAATATGTTTAAGATGTCAGATGTCAGTTTTTCTATGGCTTTCTCGGCTTTATCGAATTTTTCGTTTATTTTAGATTCATCTGCTTCAGGCCATTTTTCCAGACTGACGAATCCTTTGTTGCCTATTTTCTCCCATAGTTCTTCAGCGATATGCGGGCAGAATGGAGAGAGCATTTTAACAAATGCCTCAAAATCTTTTTTGCTAACCTCATTGCCGAGATTGTCAAATAAACTTCTTAAATGAATGACTGCTGAATTATACCTGAATCCTTCTATATTTTCTATCACTTGCTTTATTGTTTTGTTTAATTTGTGAGCGATTTTATCGCTTGTTCTTGAAAATTCTATTTTTTTCGTATATTCTATTATCTTTTTTATGAATCTCCAGCTGCCTTCAACTCCAGCATCGCTCCATTCTATATCCTTGTCAGGACTTGCAATAGAAACAAGGAATAAACGGGCAGTGTCAATGCCATATTTTTTCGATATTTCTTCTGGAAGCACGACATTTCCTCTTGATTTGGACATAACGAAACCATTTTTATGCACCATGCCTTGATTGAACAATCTTGGAAAAGGTTCATCACTCGATATGAAGCCTGAATCGCGCAAAAATTTAGTGAAAAATCTTGCATATATCAAGTGCATGCAGGCATGTTCTGCTCCTCCGATATAATAATCAACAGGCATCCAATAAGAGGCCATTTCTTTTGAAAAAGGCTCTTTTTTGTTCTTACTGTCACAGTATCTTAGATAATACCAGCTGCTATCAAAAAAAGTATCCATTGTGTCTGTTTCTCTTCGCGCTTTTTTTCTGCATTTTGGGCATTTTGCCTCAATAAATTTTTTATTGGTTTCTAGAGGATTTCCTTTTCCGAATTTTACTTTTTCAGGCAGGACTACAGGAAGCTCTTTTTCAGGAACGGGAACAATGCCGCATTCTTCACAATAAACAATTGGGATAGGTGTTCCCCAATATCTCTGCCGTGATATAAGCCAATCTCTTAATTTGTATTGTGTTTTTGTTTTTCCAAGGTCATTTATTTCTAGCGCTTTCGTTATATGTATTTTGGCTTCTGCGCTGAATAAACCATCGAAGGCGCCTGAATTAATCAAGACACCCGGACCTTCGTATGCTTCTTTTAACTCGCTAATTTTTTTATCCTCTGGCTTGATAACTAATTTTACCGGAAGATTATATTTCTTGGCAAATTCAAAATCTCTCTGGTCATGCGCTGGAACAGCCATCACCATTCCTGAGCCGTATTCAGCAAGGACAAAATTTCCCGCGTAAATAGGGATTTTTTCTTTTGTTATTGGATGAACAGCGTAGCTCCCGGTAAACACTCCTTCTTTTTCTAATTTGTCCAGCTCCTCTTGTTTTGTTGAATTTAATTTTCTTAAAAATTTCTCAGTTTCTTTTTTTTGTTTTTCAGTTACTAATTCCATTAAGTTGGGATGCTGTGTTGATATCACCATAAATGTAACTCCCATAAGAGTATCCGGTCTGGTTGTAAATATCGGCCATTTTTCGTCATTAATACTAAAAACTATCTCGCTTCCCTCGCTTCTTCCAATCCAGTTTTCCTGCATTGTTTTTATTCTTTCTGGCCAGTCTAGTTTTATAATGTCTTTAAGAAGCTCATCCGCATAACTTGTTGTTTTAATAAACCACTGCTCAAGCTGTTTAATTTCAACTTCTATATTATCATGTCTCCAACATTTTCCATTGTGCACCTGCTCATTTGCCAGGACTGTATTGCATTTAGAGCACCAATTAACATTGGCTTTTTTTCTGTAAATAAGATTACGTTCAAGTAATTTGAGAAAAAAGTACTGATTCCATTTATAATATTCTGGGGAGTGAGTCTTTATCACGCGCGACCAGTCATAACTTAATCCTAGAGCTTTTTGTTGCTTAATAAAATTTTTAATTGCTGTTTCTGTAAATTTTTTTGGGTGGCTCTTGGACTTTATAGCGGCATTTTCTGCGGGAAGCCCAAACGAGTCATAACCCATAGGATATAAAACGTTAAAACCTCTCATCCTCATGCAACGAGCGTAGACATCTCCTATTGTGTAATTAAATGCATGTCCCATGTGCAGACCGCTTCCTGAAGGATAAGGAAACATTTCAAGAACGTAATATTTCTTTTTGTTTGGGTTTTCTTTAACTTCGAAAATCTTTTTTGATGCCCATCTTTTCTGCCATTTGCTGTCTATTTTTTTGAAGTTATATTCTGTTCTTTTTTGCATAAGGGATATTGTTGAATATCAGATTTAAATGTTTTCTTTTAGCGCATTAAAACATTTATAAACATTATTTACTTGCATAATTAATCGGAAAAGAGGCAGGATGAAAATAGCATTTTTTGACATACAGGGCTGGGAAAGACCAATTCTAAAAAGAGGCATAAAAAAACACTCCTTGAAATTTTTTCATGAGCCAATAACTCTGGATAATATAAAGAGCATTCAACAATATGATGCCGTATCTGTTTTTATTTATTCGAAAATAAACAAAGAAATTCTGCAAAAACTTCCAAAACTTAAATTAATTATAACTAGGTCAACGGGATTTGATCATATAGACGTAAAAGAATGCAAGAAAAGAAAAATTCTAGTTTATAATATCCCTTCTTATGGCGAAAACACCGTGGCAGAGCACACTTTTGCCTTAATACTCGCCTTGTCAAGAAAAATTCATTTATCATACTTAAGGACATTACGCAATGATTTTTCTATAGAGGGACTGAAAGGATTTGACTTAAAGGGCAAAACACTCGGCGTTGTAGGCGCTGGAAAAATAGGCAAGCATGTTATTAGAATTGCGCGTGGTTTTGAGATGAATGTTCTTGTTTACGACCATCATGAAGATGAATTTTTAGCTGAACAGCTGGGTTTTAAGTATGTTCAACTTAATAAATTGCTTAAAGATTCAGACATTGTAACACTTCATGTGCCTTACTTAAAGGAAAATCATCACTTCATAAATAAAAATACACTTAAGCTTATGAAAAAAGGAGCAATTTTAATTAATACGTCGCGCGGGGCGATTATTGATACAGGGGCTTTGATAGATGCTTTAGACAAGAAAATACTTGCTGGTGCAGGACTTGATGTGCTGGAAGGAGAAGAGCTAATAAAAGAGGAGAAACAGCTTTTATATGACAAAAAAAGCATATCAAAACTCCAAGAGATAGTTAAAGACCACATATTGCTCGCTAAAGACAATGTTGTTTTCACGCCCCATATTGCATTTTACAGCCAAGAAGCGCTTGAGAGAATAATTGAAAAAACAATTCAGTATATAAATGACTTTTCTATGAAAAAGATAGACAAAGAATGCCTTATATGCTAAACAAGTTATATAAAGAGATTTAACAAGGAATAATGATGGAGAAGAAGACTGTTCTTTTTGGTTCTATTATCTTAGTTATTGTTGTAATAGTTTTTGGATTATTTATTTTTAATAGTGAAGTAAAAGAATCGCCAAAACAATTAGCAAGTTGCAATACTTTTGAGTATAACGGGGAAGGTAAGATAAATCTTGTTTTCTTTGGGGATTATGATATTATAAGGAAATACAGCAATTCTTTATTTGACGTGTCCCCTCTTAAAGAAAATAAAGATGAATTTAATGTTTTTTATATCTTAGATTACAAACCTGCTTGCGAGATTTATAAAGATGTCGCATTATTCTGCTATTCTAAAGACTTGATAAAAAATGCCGCTGCGTGCCCTAATGATTATTTAATTGTTGTTGATGAAAAGACAGCCGGAATAAGAAGCTCTTCTTATATGAATGTTATGAGCATTAATTCCCAGCATCCATTGAGTGTACTTTCCCATGAATTTGGACATGCTTTTGCCGGATTGGCAGAAGAGTATATTCCTGCTAAACTTCCCAGAAGAGCAAAAAATTGCGCTGCTTCGTGCTCGCAGTTTGGAGAAAAAGATGATGGCTGTTTTGAAGGATGCTCTAAAGAGGAGTATTACAGGTCTATTGAAAACGGGATTATGAGAAGTCTTTCTTCCAGTAAGTTCGGAGTCTTTAACGAGTTTCTTATTCAAGAGCTGATTGAAAATAGGAAAACTAGTATAACTGGAAGAGCTATTATTGAGGGAGTTAATTGCAATGAGGAGAAATATTATCTTATTGAAGGAAGCTACGATTTTTCTAATAACGAGATAATTCTTTTTGATAAGTCTATAGAAAATGGATGCTTAGGCGGGAATGGCTATGGTGGTTTTGATTATCAAATAAATGATAAGGAAGGCAGATTGCTGTCAGGCGGCGTTTTTAATCCTGAGCTGATATTTACTGACGCGCCTTCTGGAGAGGAAATTACAGGAGAGACATATGAAAGCGATAAAAGCTTTATATTGAAAATGCCTATATTGGAAGGGGCTGAATCTTTAGAAATACTGCATAATAATAAAAAAACTATTGTTTACTTGGGAGATATGGGGGCGAGACCATGCAAAGTATAAAAAGAAAAGGGATGTCCAGCATAGTTGTTATTGTTTTTCTTATTCTGATATCTATGGCTATTGTTTCTATGCTGTATGTGTCTATAAATAAACTGGGGGCGCAGCTTTCTCCTCAAATATCCTGCACTGAAAGGCAGATTAATCCACATATTGAAATTGCCGGTGTATGCTACAATCCTCAAAATAAAAATGTAGAATTAACCCTTAGACGCGATATTAGCCGCGAGAGCATAGATGTGCTGAATTTTTTTATAAGCAATGACTTAGATAGTTCATCCTGGATTTGCAGCAACTCCTGCGGGAATTGTGTTATTCTCGGAAGCGGGGAAATAAAAAAATATTATTTTGACTTTGAGAATTTTAGAGAAAATAGCAGAATAGGATTTGCAATTTTAGATTGTTTAATAGAGAGTAGGGAGATTTTGCTATGCTAGTTTTTGCTCTATTTTCTTTAATCTAATCTTTAATTTCTCTATTTCTTCTAACAATATATCGTGCTTGTTCCTGGGATGTCTCTCAATAGATTCTACAAAATCTGAAAGATATGAATTAAACAAAGTGCTCAGTTTGCCTCCGAATAAATTTAATTTTGTTTTTGCCTTATTTATCAGCTCTTCATCAACTGTTATGTTCACCCTAATCTTTTTATGCTTTCTTTTCTTCATGTGTATAAGTATGTATAAAGGTATAAAAAAGTTTCTGTTGAGTTAGATTTAAATAGAGGTGTTTTTTGAGGATTAAATGAAAGATGGAATAAGCAAAACGAAGCTGAAAAGGCGATTGGGAATCAAAAACAATCCTCAACTGAAAGAAGCTCTAAAATCTGCGATGAAAAACCAGAACTGGGTTCATGTTGCTAAAATGATTTCTCTGTCAAGAAGAAAAAGGCCGTCTATTAATCTTTCTGAGATTGAAAACCAGACAAGGGCAGGGGATATAGTTATTTTTCCAGGGAAGATTTTGTCTAAGGGAGATATCAGCAAGAAAGTTAGAATCTGCGCGCTGGGTATATCGTCTGAAGCAAGAAATAAACTAAAGAAGACTAAATCTGATTTTGCAACTATCACTGAAGAAATAAAAAAGAATCCAAAAGCAGAGGGTATAAAAATTATAAAATGAGCCGAGAGAAAATTATAATTGACGCTGGAGAAAGCCCATTGGGAAGAGTTGCTAGTTATGCTGCTAAACAATCTTTGCTTGGAAAGGAGATTATTATTATAAATTGCAACAATTCCGTTGTGAGCGGGAGGAAAAAAATGGTCTTTGGAGAATATTTGATCGCCAGAGTCAGGGGCGGCTCGAGCCTGAAAGGACCCCATTTTCCCAAATCTCCTGAGAGAATTATGAAAAGAACAGTGAGAGGCATGCTTTCTTATAAACAAGGCAGAGGAAGAGAGGCATTGAAGAGGGTTATGTGCTATAATGACGTGCCTAGCGAGTTTGAAAAGTCTAATAAGATATCTTTAAAGAAGGAATTAAAAACCAGCTATCTCAGCTTGGGAGAGTTGAGCAAGATATTATAAAATGGCCAATAAAAAAACCAAAAAATCAATTGAGAAAATTATCTTCTCCGGAAAGAGAAAAACAGCTGTCGCTAAACTGAGAATTAGTGCTGGAGATGGAAAGATATTTTATAATAATTTATCTCACAATGAATTGGGGCTGTTTCATAAACTTGCTTTGTCTGAACCATTAAGAATCTGTATATTAGAGCTTGGCGATAATATAAAACATGACTTTCATATTAGAACATCTGGCGGAGGCAGGGAAGGGCAAATTCAGGCAGCGAGACTGGCGATTGCCCGAGCTTTATTAGAGATTACCGGCTCTGATGTTTTAAGAAAGGCCTATGTTAAATATGACAGAAATATTATTGTTCCAGATTCCAGGAGAAAAGAGACTAGAAAGCCAGGAGACTCTAAAGCGAGAGCGAAGAGACAGAAGTCGTTTAGGTGATGTTAATTAAAATATGGCGAGCTCAAAAAAGAGAGAACAAATAGTAAAGATAATTTTTACATTTATTCTAATGCTAATTGGCCTGTACTTGTTTAAATGGTATCCGATGTCTGTTTATGGCAGAGATATACTGTTTGATGCATCAGCCCATATAGTTTTCTCCTCATTTATTCTTTATGTATTGTACTTTTTTATAGACCAGAATAAAGAGTGGAGGGGACCTTTTTTTATGTTCTCTTTTGCTGTGCTAATGGTTATTTCATTCCAAAGAATAAAAGACAACGCCCATAATGATATTGGAATTTTAATCGGATTTTTAATCGCGCTGGTCAGTATTATAATCCCAAACTTGAAAAGTATCAAAAAGAAGATAGAATTCTAGGAGAGAGCTTGTGAGCATACCGTAAGATTATTATAGTGTTGCTCTTCCTAATTTAATGGAAAACAAGAATGTCGGATGGATAATGCTTGGTATATCAATCTTAATTGTACTCTTAGTGTTTTTATTCAATAATACTTTAATGGAATCAGTAAGAAACAGTTGTTTTATACAACATGGAGATGTTAAATCATGCGAAATGTATGATTCTGTAAACTATCAGACATATCTTGCACTTGGTATTGTCGGGGTATTGATTATTTTTGGTTTATTCTTGATATTTTCTAAGCCAAATGAGAGAATAGTAGTAAAGAAGATTAAAGAAAAGAAAATTGAGAAAAAGGTAGACTTGTCTTCATTTAGACCAGAAGAAAAACAAGTTTATAATATGGTTAAGGAGAGCGGGGCAATGTTCCAAGCAGATTTAATTGAGAAGACTGGATTTAGCAAAGCTCGCATGACTAGAATTGTTGATAAACTTGAAGGTAATGATCTTGTAGAAAGAAAGAGAAGAGGCATGACAAACGTTGTTGTTTTAAAAGAAAAGTGAAGAAATGAATCTTAAAGAGCAGAATATAAGGATATTTGACAGAATTGCTGGAAGCTATGACCGAGGGATTATAAAAAAGTGGAGTTTAAGAATCCAGAGAAATGCAGTAAAATCTTTGAAGATTGAGAGAAATTCAAAAATTCTTGATGTTGGTTGCGGAACAGGAAATCTTTTTTCTGCTTTAAGCTCACAAAACAAAAATTTGAGGTTGTATGGAATTGATATTTCTGAGAAAATGTTAAGAATTGCAAAAACAAAGACAAGAAAGAAGGCAAACCTAAGGATTATGCCTATAGAAAAGCTAAATGATAAAAATAAATTTGATTATGTTTTCAGCATTGATTCTTTTCATCATTACTATAATCAAGATTTGGCCTTTGAAAAGATGTTTAGTGCTCTTAAAAAAAGAGGCAAACTTATAGTTGTAGATGTTGATTTTGGCTATGTTTTTAATAAAATATTTCATAAAATAGAGCCAGGCAACAACGAAATTCTTTCCCATTTGGACATGATAAAATTATTTAAATTAAACAATCTTAAAAATATAACACAAAAAAGGATATGGCTCTTTACATTTATGACTATTGGACAAAAATGAAGAGTGAAAGGAGGTGAAAAAATGGCAGGAAAGTTAAGTGCGAAGAGAACTGCATTGAGTTTAGCGCTGGCTTCAGGAATATTCTCGCTCGTGTGTGCTTTATTGATAGCACTTGCACCACAATTCACGATGAATTTATTCGGAGCAATTTTTCATGGAATAGACATCAGTCAGATAATTAAACCAATAACATTTATTAGTGCATTACTTGGAACTGTTGAAGTTGCTGTTATAGGTTTAATTGGCGGCTGGTTGTATGCTGTTATTTATAACAGAATAAGTGATTGACTAAAT
>CAYIOA010000016.1:0-2448 GCA_964364885.1 Candidatus Woesearchaeota archaeon | reverse complement strand
ATAACCTCTTTGACTTTTCTATCAAGTCTGAGTTTATTTTTTGCAGCTTCATCGACAGTTTTTCTTTTCTTTTTATTTCATTTTTTATATCTTCCTCTAATTCAAGCACGCGTGTACTTCCTTCTTTTATTCTTTCTTCAAGAACGGCTATTTCTTTATCTATTTTAGTGGGAGAAGGAGGAAATAAAGAGATAATGGTCTTTTGGATTTCTTTTAGTCTATCGAGATGTTTTTTGTTATTGTTTTCTATTATACCGGCAATTCTTAACTCTTTATCCTCTTCAAGTGCATTTTTAAAATTGCTCATGTAGCCACGAATTAAGGAGTCTATTTTTTTGTCATGGTGAAATTTCTTTAGTAAAGATTTTAAATCTAATTCTCCCTTTATATCATGGATTTTCCTCTCTAAAGAATCTACTTTGTTTTTATAATCTATTTTTTCCTCATTATCTTTTTTAAAATCATCCTCTTCTTTAATTTCTAATAACCTCTTCTTTAATGCTCCCTGCTTTATTCTGGCATTTTTAAGGAGGGCATTCATTTCTGATAATTCGTTTTCCATTTCAGTATGCAGTGAAGCCAGCTGTTTTGATTCAGACAATAAGCTATTAAGAGCGACACATAGTCTGCTCTTCTCAAAAATTAATTTATTCTCCTCTACAATCTTACTAAAATCTTGAATAAAGGATCTTATTATTGCTCTTGTACTGTTTAGCTCATCCCCTATCAGAATTGTCGCTTTTTCAAACGGCATTGAGGAGACTCTATTGAATTCATTTAATATGCGGGAGAGCTGATTTATGTATTCCTCTACCTCTTCTTTCTCTGCCTCTTTTATATTATCAATTGTTCTTTTTAGGTGTAAAATATAAAGAGCAAGATTTTCTTCAACAATAATCTTTATCCTGTCATACTCTTTTCTTTGGGAGATATCAATATTTTTTAATGACGTTATCTGCTTATTAATCTCAATCTCAAAAAAAGAAACTCTTTTAGAGATATTTTCCTTAAGCTGTTTCTTTGATGCCATCAACTCATTAATCTTGCTTTCCAGCTTGGATGGCAATTCTTCTATTTGAACAATCTCCTTGATTGTCTCGTCTTTTTTTTCTTTCTCCTTGATAAAGAGAAGTTTAATTTTTCTCAGTAAATCCATATTATACCCTGGCGACTGACTTATAAAAATCCTTTGTGAAACTAGTTTCGCAAAAGCGCATATATAGTTTATACTTTATTTGTTTGGCATGGATGACAAAAACCAAGAGATGAAAGGAGGAAAGAAAACCGACTACGAATTTGTAGTTCAAGTAGCAATAATATCCTTACTTGCCTTATTGCTTATATACAACGCCGGAAAGATTTACGGTGTTATAGGAACAGGCGAGGTGGCAAATGTTGCAACTGGGGTTGGAGTTGTTTCTGCATCAGAAATAATACCCCGAGGCATTCCGGAGATTTACGGAAAAGAGCTTGGAGTAAGATATGATGATGTTTCTGCAAGCAATTCCCAATTAGCTGACGCCACAATTAAGAAATTGTCGGCATATGAAAATAAACAGCTTAGCGAAGAGCAAATGAAGAGATATATAAAAATAGGCAGTTCAATTTCATGCGAATATTGCTGCGGAGCGCAAGCCATTGTTTTTTCAAATGGAGAAAGAGCATGCGGCTGTGCACATAGTTATGCAATGCGCGGACTGGCTAAATATCTGCTCATTAACAATCCTGAACTAAGCGACGAACAGATTCTTAATGAAATGGGAAAATGGAAAGTTTTGTTCTTCCCAGGAATTCATGAACAAAAAGCCGAGGCGTTAAAAAACCAAGGCATTGAACCTACAAACTACATCAATTTAGCCTCAAATCTTTATAGAGGGGCTGAAAAAGGCCAAGCCAATGGGGGAGGCCAGATGGTCGGTGGATGCTAAGGGAACTTTGTTTTTTATTTTCCCTTTTACATCTTTAATTAAATAAAAATGGATTGTTGTTCTTCACCTTCAAAAGAAAATAATGAAATGAAAGGGGGACCTAAAAAAATGCAAGTAAAAAAAAGAACATTGCTTTGGGTTATGATAGCTTTTTTGCTCTTAGCTAGCTTGTTCTTAACATTTAAGGCATCTAGTATTGGAGCAACCAGTGTACAAGCAACAGCTAGTACAGCTAAAACAGCGGCTTCGACAATGGTAGGGGGCTGCTAAATAACATGGAAATAAAGAAGAATACACTGATGTGGGCTATCATAGGAGTGCTGTTTTTATCAGTGCTCTTTTTGACATACAAGGCATCAAGTCTGACTGGAAATGCGGCTGCTGAAAGTTCTGGAAAGCTGGATACAACTGGCTGGACAGCTAATGAAAAGATGAACTATGAAATGCATGGAACAATCCCTGCAAGACTTCAAGGAAAATTAAGCACATCCAGTGCATCAAGCGGAACAGGCATGGTCGG
>CAYIOA010000015.1:12815-15121 GCA_964364885.1 Candidatus Woesearchaeota archaeon | reverse complement strand
CAATTATTTTATAGTAATTTTCTGCTCCAAATAAAATGAGGTTTTTATTAGCTATCTCCTTTCCGTAATTTGCCCCTTTATTTAGCAACATTTCTAAGAACTCTGAGTTTTTAAAAACATATAAATGAATCGGCGGTATGTTCAATTCACAATCTTGTTTTAGTTCTGCATAGATTTTTTTTGTTTCAAAAGTAACATCACAAAGAATAACAACATCAATATCAGAGGTTTTCTTTTGAGTGTTTTTTGCATAGCTTCCAGTAATGACAAATGTAAAAAGTTTAGTGGGAACTTTTGATGCTATCTTTTCTATGTCTTTATATGGAATATATTTTTTATTCCAGCTTAGATACTCTAATACAAAACTTGCATAAGCCATAGTTTTATGTAAGGAAAGGTTTAGTGAATACAACACAACATTGCCTACTCTTTCTTCTTTAAGGATGTTTGACTTAACGAATTTCTTTAATGAATTATACACATAACTCTCGGACTTCTTTCCAGACAATTTTTTAATTTCCCTAAAAGTAAACTTCTTCCAAGGTGTTTTAACAAATTCTTCAAGTATTTGATGCTCTTTATTTAACATTTTGTTAATCCTATTTTTAGGTTTATTCAATCCTATTAAAAGGATTAATCTATTTAAATCTTTCTATTTTATGAAATAAAATTTGACTAAAAAAGTTGGTAGTGAAAATAGAATAAGTTAAACTCTACAAAAATGAGCAGTTAAGTGCCACAGGCCCTTTAAAAAATAATTTACATTTAAATCTTATAAAAAACCCTCCTTAAAAATTTTTACTCTTTGACCGCTAAAAAAAGAACACAAATTAAAATAACATCGAGTATCAGGCAGAATATGCAATAAGTCCTCAGAATAAAATGCTGGACTAAGAACAGATAAAATCCATAAGAAACAGAAAAAACAGAAACTCCCAGCAGCCATTTTCTTGTCTTATTAGCTTTAATCCAGAGAAAGTTTTTATTGCTGTGTTTTGCATTAACTAAGAACAGCATAAATAATAAAGTTAAAAATCCCAGGAAGGCATTCGATGTTAATAAATCCAGAATAAGACTCTTGCTTGAGATATCCATGAATGGAAGGGGCAAGCCGAAATCAACGCTCAACAAGTAAGAAATACCGTCCAGATTCGCATAAGGGCTTTTATTCACAATTCCGCAGTCAAAGTTCTCTCCAAACTTGCAAAATTTGCCCGCGCTGACTGAAAAATGCTCATATAAAAGAAACAAAGATATCAGCATTCCTGCTGTCAATAGGGCGTAAAGTATTTTCTTTCTATTCATATTTCTAGTCATAATATCCAATATAAATACTTAATGAAATTCTCACATGAAATTCTATAAAACCAAACTTTATAAACAAGATATTTTTCTTATAAACATGGCAGAAAGATTATCCTTTCACGAGCAAATCAGGAACAACAAAATAAAATCATTTATATTAATAGTATCAATTTTCATTTTTTTTATACTTCTCGGAGCGCTAATCTCTTTTGTCCTTGACCCAAGTTACTTCTTTATTATAACTATAATGGCAACAATACTCTCTTTAGTTTATGTTGTTTTAAGTTATTACAACTCTGATAAATTAGCTCTCGCTTCAGTAAACGCAAAACCTGCCTCGCGTGAAGAGCACAGAGAATTTTTTCATGCAGTAGAAAACATGAAAATTGCTTCTGGCCTGCCGATGCCAAAATTATATGTAATGGACTCTTCTGAAATAAATGCATTCGCCTCAGGAAGAGACCCAGAGCACGCAATAATCTGCGCTACAACAGGATGTATTGAAAAATTAAGCAAGCAAGAGTTGGAAGGAGTAATTGCGCACGAAATGTCCCATATAGCAAATTACGATATAAGGTTTATGACATTAACAGCAGTTCTGGTTGGCTTAGTCTCTATAACTGCGCAGATATTTCTAAGAAACTTATGGTTTTCAAATAATGAAAGAGACAACAAAGGGGGAGTCATACTCATGTTGCTAGCAGTTATTGCGGCAATACTCGCGCCGATTGCAGCAGAATTAGTTTCTCTTGCAATCTCAAGAAAAAGGGAATTTACAGCAGACGCAACAGCTGTTAAGTTTACAAGGTATCCTCCAGGATTGAAAAACGCATTAACAAAAATAAAGCACGAGCATGTTTCAGAGCAGGAAAAAAGGAAATATCCTAAAGCTGTCGCGCCTTTGTTTATATCAGACCCTTTCAAGAAGAAAATTAAAGGGTTGTTTTCAACTCATCCAGACATAGATGATAGAATAAGAGTTTTAGGTAAAATGTAAACTA
>CAYIOA010000015.1:3014-12715 GCA_964364885.1 Candidatus Woesearchaeota archaeon | reverse complement strand
CTAAACATCAATCCATTCTCTCGACCAGCGCGAATAATGCTTTGGCTCAAAGGAGAAGTTATCCGGATTGTCCAGATAACTTGAAAGCCAATTATCTAATTTATTGTTTTCTGGTTTAACAATTGCCTCTGTAAACTCCCCTATTGTGCTTAGTCCATAAGGAAGTCTTATTGCAGATTTATTGCCCGCAAATACTCTCTTTGCTCCAGCTCTGCTCATTCTTTTTATCGTCTCACTCGCAGCTATAAAAGGCACAAGACAGAAGGCTTTATAGCCGCTTAGCTCATTCGGAATTGAAGCAACATACTCTATTGAATAGGTAAAATTATTTTTCACCAGTGAAATCATATCTTTGAATATAAGGCTGCGCGCTCTTCCTGCCTCCGGCTCCTTGCTTGTCACCAGTTTCTTTCCTTTTAAATTTGAAGGGCACAAAAGAGACGGAAAATAAATTCTTCCTTCGCTGGAGTCTTTTTTTATGTCTGCGATTATATTAGTTAGTTGCAAAAACTCCCCAAAATATTTTGCTTTCTGAGAATTTAAATTTTGCTTGTCTGTTATATTAACTAATTCTGTAAAGAACTCTCCGATGCTTCCTGCTACATAATAGCAATAAGTTTGCAGCTCGCTTTCAAGTGTTAGCTCTTCAACTTTTAGGAAATTTTTCATGCCAACTATCATCTTTGACATGCATGAATTAATGCTTTCCTGCACTCTTCTTTCAAGCCCCCTCATCTCTCTTAAAACAACTCCCATGCCGAAATGCTCTACAAATACTCTTTCTTCCTTGTTAGAAACTCCTCTAAGCACCTCTTCTGTTATTTTTTTTAAATCTCCATTATTGACAAGGTCTTCTATATCTTCTTCCGGCCCTCTTCTCGCAACCTCGCTGACACAATACTGAAGTCTATCCATTAGGTCTATTTTATCTCTTCTTTTATGCAAGGAGTCTTCTATCGTGTCATATTCCCTTAGCAGATTAAGAGCCACCCCAGCAGCACGCTTTTTATTTTGTTCTTTAGGTCCTTTTAGCTTCTCAAGAAATATAACCGACAAATAAAAATTCCCTGATTTAATCTCTAATAATTCATCTGATGTTAAACTCCTGTCTCTGGATTCTCTTAGCAATTCGCCTGGTTTGTGCCACAATTTTTCTCGATTCATAAAATTTAACTTTCATATGTATTTATTAATGTATCTCAGAAAGGCATTTTTTGGCTTATTTAACTCTAGGCGGTAGTAAAAACTTTAAAGCTTGTGGCGTAATGAGTTGTATGAAAGAAAAAATATTCTCTGAAGAATGTTACAAATTGTTAAAGAAAGTTCCTAAGGGAAAGGTTACAACTTATAAAAATATTGCAGAAGCTTTAGGGAATAAAAGTTACAGGGCTGTTGGAAATGCAATGAATAAAAATCCTTATGCCACAGTTCCCTGCCATAGAGTTGTTAAATCAAATGGAGCTATTGGCGGATTTGCTAAAGGCGAAAGAAAGAAGATAAAAATGTTAAAACAAGAGGGAATTTCAGTTAAAAACGGCAAACTTAATCTAGATAAGTATTTTTATGACTTGAATAAGTTAGTATCTCCCGCCAAGATAAACCTCTCTGATTTTTTTATGCCTTAAAATAGATTTTCCGCCTCCTTCAAGGACAATTTTCCCATCTTCTAAAAGATAAGTTTTATTGGCTATTTCAATAGCCTTTTTTGCATTCTGCTCGACAATTAAAATAGAAACCCCCTCTTTTTTTAATTTTTTTATAATCTCAAACAATTCCTTTTGTAATTTAGGGCTTAATCCAAGCGAAGGCTCGTCAAGCAAAAGCAAAGAAGGTTTTAAAATCAAAGCCCTTCCCAAAGCAAGCATTTGTTGTTGTCCTCCGCTTAAAGTATAAGCCAGTTTATCTTTCTTTTCCTTAAGAACATGAAACTTTTGGTAAATCTCCTCCAGTCTGTCATTTCTTTCTTTTTTATCCTTAATTATCCAGCTGCTGATCTCAAGGTTCTCGCGGACTGTCAAATTGCCAAAAATAATCCTTCCCTGATTTACATAGCAAATCCCCTCTTTAATCAGTTCATGTGTTTTAAATTTTCTTGCATCTTTTCCTCTAAAAATTATCTTTCCGCTTTTCAAATCACTGATATTACAGATAGATTTTATAACTGTGCTTTTTCCAGCCCCATTTGGTCCTATTAAAGCAATTATCTCGTTTTCTTTAACTTCCAGATTTATCCCTTTTAAAACCTCAAACTCTCCGTAGCCGGATTTTAAATTTCGTATTTCCAATAAATATTTCATATTATTTGCCAAGATAAGCCTCCAGAACTCTCTTATTTTTTTGAACCTCTCTTGGTGTGCCTTCTGCAATTAATCTTCCGGAATCAAGAACATAAATATAATGCGCAAGGTTCATCACAAAGTTCATATCGTGCTCTATAATTGCAATACTCTCTCCTTTATTGTTCAATTCTTTAATAATTCTAAATATTTCTTTTCTTAATTCAGGATTGATTCCAGCTACTGGCTCATCAAGCATTAAGATTGAATGTGGTTTCGCAATTGCAACAGCCAGGCCAAGCAGTTTTTTCTGCCCGTAGCTTAATTCACTAGACAGAGTACTAACCGGTTTCTTAAGCCCGACCATTTCAAGTATTTCTTTTATTCTATCATCCTCATTTGGCTGCCTGTAAAAAAAACTTTTAATTAATTTATAATCGCTGTCAGATAGCGCAACCTTAAGATGCTCCTCAATTGTAAGATTTTTAAATAATCTAACCTCTTGAAAAGTTCTTGAGATTCCAATTTTTGCAATTTCATGCTCTTCTCTCCCAGTTATATCTTCCTTGCTAAAATAAATCTTCCCTTTGCCGGCAGAAACAATATTAGAGATAACATTAAACAATGTTGATTTTCCAGAGCCATTAGGGCCTATAATAGCTATAATTTTTCCTTCTTTAATTTCTAGAGAGCATTTATCCAAGGCCACAATTCCGCCAAAGTTTTTAGACACTTTTTTTATGTCAAGATGCATTGCGAAAACTCCATGCTTTAGCATGGAGTTAGCATCTTGAGCATCCAAAAGTCCAAACAAACTCCGCACTTTAGTGTGGAGTACATACAAGGACTTTTTGATTCTAAGAATTTTGTTTTTCATTCTAGCTCAATTCTCCCGAATAAACCTCGAGGTTTATACAATAATAAGACAATTAATATTATTGAATATAAAATTTGTCGCATTGGCCCGGCAATCCCGCCAGGCAGAGGCAAAAATCTCAATAATTCAGGAATAACAACAATAATCGCGCTAGCAACAATGCTTCCTTTTGTTGAGGCAATCCCTCCAACTATTACAATTGTCAGAACAAGAATTATCTCAGATATAGTAAACGTGCCTGGGTCTATAAAACTTATATAATGCGCAAAAAGACTCCCTGAAATCCCTGCAAAAAAAGCAGAGATGCCCATTGCTTTATACTTTAACATCTTGGTGTCCTTGCCCAGAACCTTTAAGGCAGTTTCGTCATCACGCATAGCGCCCAGCAATATTCCAAACGGAGAGGAGACAATTCTCCATATAATAAAGACGCTTATTAAAACTATGATTGATGAAAAAGTCAGATAAGAAAAGTTATTTGTAATAGCAAATCCAAATAGCTCCGGCTTTTTAATGCCGGCAATCCCTAGAGGGCCTCTGGTAATGCTGGTTAAATTTAATAAAAGAGAATAAACAATAAAACTAAATCCTAATGTAGCAAGCGCATAATAATCTCCTTTTAATCTTTTTGTTGCAAAAATCAAAACAAAGCCAGAGAAGCCGGCAAAAAAGCCAGAAGCAAGAAAAGCAATAACAAAAGGAATACCGTTTATATAAAGCAAAGCAGAAGTGTAAGCTCCTATCCCAAACAAAGCAACATGTCCAAGGTTAACTCTTCCGGTATATCCCAAAACTAGATTCAGACTGACTGCTAAAAGAATATAAATCGATATAAGTATTAAAACATGAACAACAAACAGAAGAATCATTCTCCATTCCTCCTAATTCCCAATAAGCCAGAAGGCTTAAACAGAAGAAAAATAAACAATAGAACAAAAGAGATTGCATCTTTGAATCCAGAGGGCAAAAACGCAATTCCATAATTCTCAGCAAGCCCCAAGATATAAGCTCCTATAATAGCGCCCGGCACAGAGCCGACGCCCCCGATAACCGCTCCTGTAAAACCTTTGATTATAAGATCAGTCCCCATAGTAGGAAATAAATTATATTCAAGACCAATAAAAATCCCCGCAATGCCGGCGAAAAAAGAACCGATAACAAAAGAGGCTCCGGCTATCAATCTGTCATTAATCCCGACTATTCTTGATAATTCTTTATTGTCAGCAATTGCGCGCATTTCTTTTCCAAGACGAGTTTTTCTCATAAAGAAATTAAAAAAGATAAATAAAAACAGGGAGAAGAAAATTATTACTAATTGGAGATGGGTAACGCTGGCCCCAAAAATCTCAATTCCTTTATTTGTTTCGAGCAGGTTTATCGTTTTAACATTTGCTCCGTAAACTGCCTGTAAAACATTTTGAAATAAAATTAAAACACCAATAGAAGCTATAAGCAGGACGACATTTGAGGCGTTTCTGCTTTGCAGAGGAGAATAAACTAAAAGATAAACAAAAAAACCAAAAAGCGCAGATAAAAACAAAGTAGGAAGTATGCTAAGAAAAAAAGGAATTTGAGCAATAGAGAAAAGAGTATACAAAATATAAGATGCGACAACAACACTAATGCCGTGCGCAAAATGCATAAATCTATTTGTGCTGTAAATAAGCGAAAAGCCGCTCGCCACAAGTGCATAAACACTGCCAGCTATCAGGCCATTAATAGTTAACTGAACAACAAATGACATTTCTCATTAAATCAAAGAGACGAAAGTTTTATTTCTGACTTCATAAAGTTCATAATTGCTTGAAAAAATATCTCCATTTGAATCAAAAGCAATTCTCCCTGAGGCGCCGCCAAATTGAGCATCATATGCATAATCTCTCATTGCCTCTTTGTCTAAAACATTTTTCTTTAATGCAAGCGCAATAACGCTGAATGCATCATAGCCCTGGGCGGCAAACGGTCCTGGCTCTGTGCCGTATTCTTTTTTATGATTTTCATTAAATCCAGTTGAGCCAGAGCTTACTGAAGTTATAATCAATCCATCTGCAGGCTCGCCAAGCTCCTGCACTTCTGGCCCCTTTAGTCCTTCAGAGCCGAACAGCGCACTTTTTATGCCGAGTTCTTTAATTTGCTTTAATGCAGCAACTGCAGAATCAGGAGAATTGCTTATAATGTAAATCACTTCAGGATTTGAATTCTTTATCTTTGTTAATTGTGTCCTTAAGTCAGTTGATCCTCTTTCAAAAGCTTCACTAATAACCACCTGCCCTCCAAGCTCGCTAAATTTATCTTTTAGTACGTCTCTAAAGCCAACACCATATTCTTCATTGCTGTGTAAGATAGCTAATTTTCTATATCCCTTATTGTATGCCAAATTCGCGCCAAAACTCCCCTGCAAACTATCGCTTGGAACTGTTCTGAATATATAATCCCCCGACTTAGTTATCTCAGGGCTTGTAGAACTAGCGCTAATCATAACTATTTTATTCTCCTCAGCAATAGGAGCCGCAGCCAGAGTTGCGCCGGAGCATACCTCTCCAACAATCGCGCTAACACCATTAACATTAATTAGTTTATTAATTGCGCTGACAGCTTCTTTGCCATCGCACTTTGTATCCTCATAAATAATCTCAACATTCTCTAAGCCGGAATCTTTTAAAGCTAAGTCAACACCCCTTTTAATGCTCTCTCCATAAGATGAAGCATCACCAGTCAAAGGGCCCATAAAACCTACTTTAATAATTTTAATGTCTCCCTGCTCTGAAATAACATTTCCGGTTATTCCCTTATAACCAATAAAATAATAAATTAAGGCTATAACAACAACAGCTGCAATCCCAACAAACCAAATAACACTGCTATTGTTCCCCTTTCCGTCACTCTCTTTCTCCTCTTTTTTCTCCTTCTCTTCCTTTTCCATACTTTTTGACAAAATTCAAATTATTTAAAGATTTATGTGTTTTATGCTATCCATAGCAATATACACAACATACTAATACGCTCCTAGAAAGGCGTTCGACTTTCTTAGAAATAGGAATTAAAAATGGCAAAGCTAATAAACTTCCTTGCAGATTGTTTATCTCAAGAGCAGAAATGAAAGAAAAGTCCTTTATTGTTAAAATTTTAGAAGTTGAGGATATTACTCACGACGTCAAGAGATTTAAGGTTGAAAAACCAAAAGGATACAAATTTACTCCAGGACAGGCGACAGAGGTTTCTATAAACAAAGATGGCTGGAAAGTCAAAAAAAGACCATTTACTTTTACCTCTTTAAACGAAAGTCCTAATTTAGAGTTTACAATTAAGATTTATGAAGGGCATAACGGCGTTACAAAAGAACTTGGCAAGTTAAAAGCAGGGGACTCCTTAATAATAAGGGATGTCTGGGGGGCGTTACGCTACAAGGGAGAAGGCGTGTTTATTGCAGGGGGCGCCGGAATAACTCCTTTCATAGCAATTTTAAGGCAATTAAAAAAAGAAAATAAATTAAGAGGAAATACACTAATATTCTCAAATAAAACAGAAGAAGATATTATTTTAAAAGAAGAATTAGATTCTATGGATGATTTAAAAAAGATTTACACTTTAACAAGAGAGAACAAGATAGATTACGAATACGGTAGAGTTGATGAAAAATTTCTGAAAGAATACATTCTGGACTTTAGCCAGCATTTTTATATTTGCGGTCCGATAAGAATGGTCGGAGAAATTCAATATATTTTCCAGAAACTCGGAGCAGAATCCGATTCTATTGTTGTTGAAACATGAATTAAGAACACACCGTAATATATATAAAGTTGGAATTATTGCTCATATCAGCATGGAAAAAGCGCATCAAATTCAAATGAAGATGCATATTTTATGCACTGTTCTCTCTATAGACAGAGACATTTCTCTTGATACTAAGTTCTTGTGCGAGTAAGCCGTTAAAAATCCCCGGCTTCATGCACATTTCTAAAATGGTTCTAAAAAAACACTCCCCTGCTCTTGAACGCTCCTTTTCTTTAGAAAAAGAAATAAAAAACATTGCTCCTTTTTTTAGAGCAAGCCCTTTATTTTTTAATATTATTCCTGATAAGCTCCTCAGCGAGATTATTGGCTTTTGCAGGAGAAATGTGCTGGAAATAGAATATCCAAACTCTGATTACAATCAGGTCATATACCATTGCTGCCCAAAATGCCTTAAGGCGCACATTATCAAAAAAGCCAAAGAGGAAAAAATAAGCTTAAACAAAATAGAAAATATGCTGGATAAAGTTATTAACTGCGAAGCCGGGCACAGCGGGTATTACATGGACAAGGATAATATTATAAAAATTTAAGATGTTCTTCTAATTTCGTCCCTTTTCTGTCTTTGCTTGAATTTATTTATAAAATCTTCATGCTCTGTTCTGTCTGTAACTTTCAGGACTTTCCAAAAGTTATTATCCCTCATCTTCTCCGTCTTTATCTTGCCAACACTCTTTCTATGAACATTGTCAGATATTAGAACATCGCCATTAGAATGCATAGAAATTTTTTTAGCAGTAGAAACAGTGCTTCCCATAGAAACAAATTTGAATTTCCCCTCTCTCATCTCGACAGCCATGTCTCCGGTATTAATTCCTATTCCAAAATTGATCCTTGCGCGGGATCTTTTATTATACTCTCTCAATATCCTCTCAACATTATTAGCAACATTCACAGCTTTAATTGTATTCTCTTTTTGTTTTGTTAAGCTAGGGCTAAGCACAACTATCCTGTAATCTCCGTCGTTATATATTTTCGCCCCGTCATCCTTGGCTTTCCATAAAGCGCCGTCTATCGTCTTCAAAGCCTCATCATTATTTTGAATTTCGGAAATATTTTTTATTCTCAAGGCAATAACCACCGCTTCCTCCTTTTTTCCTCCCTCCATTGTTTGTCCGCTCTTTGCTTCACTGTCATCATCCTTGTTTATCTTTGTTGAATAAAGAGATTTCGTTGTACCTCCATACTTGCTATTTGAGATTTTTTTGTAAAAATAAAAAACAGCAATTATTAAGATAACTATAACTAACAGCCATATAAGAACAAACAAATTCCCTCCTATTGACTTAGATACTTCCCCGACAGAAATAGCTTTTCCAGTAAGAAACACATTGCCCAGCTCTTCTTTTTTTGTCCCGTCATCAATTCCAACAGGATATTCTCCAGGAGGAGCAAACAGTTTAAGTTTTTTTGATTCTCCAACACCCAATTCAACTTCTTTTATTTCTTTAATGCCTCCGATAGTGACTTCCAAAGGTCTGTCATAAATAACATTTCCAGTATTAACAATAATCAACGTATTATTCTCCAGGGAGAACGAGGCTCTTCTCAGCTCTTCAACGAAAAAACTCTCTTTTGCAGATAATTCTCCTCTCTTTGCTTCAATCTTCCAATCACCAGGAGTATAATTGGCCCCTATAAGAATTGAGCTGGGCTCGCCAGTTCGCACTAATTTTTTCTCAAACACAGAATTATCAGGCGAGTAAACAACAACCCCAGCTTCCTCTTGAACAGCTTCTTTAGCCTGGTCATATATCAAAATTCTATAACTAAATTCATCCTCTGGAGCAACAGTTTTAGAACCAAGAATAACCTCTATTCCCTTCATAAGCTGCTTTATTCTAATAATCCCGTCATCAATCCCTCCCTCATTAATAATATTTCCAGAACTATCTTTTTCATACGCCCTAACATTCATATTATATGTCCCGGAATAAGAATTTACAGGGATAGTAAAGTTAAAATTAAATTCTCCGCTCTTTACTTCTCCTAAATAGTTCAGATTCATCTCTGGAAGAGAAACTTCAACAAAACCATCAAGAGGCTCCTCGTTTTCTTTTATCGCCTTTCCAACTACATTAACCTTGTCTCCTGGGTCAAAAATAAATCCGTCTATATTAAGAGAAACTTTAACATTAGAGCTAACCAAAAATGTCTGGCTTATTGCACTTTCCTCTCCATAACTACCTCTCACATAACACTCTTCTTCAATATCTCCAATAAGATACCTGTCAAAAGAAAGGGTAATATCTATTTTTTTCTGGCTTCCCGCAGTTAAGCTATAAGGGCTTTTATATAAATCAATCTCTGTGTTCTCGCAAACAAGTTCTGCTGTAAAGAAGCCGCTTGTATCCCTTACAGGAATTAAATTCAATGTCAAATTAGCATGATCTCCTTTATTATACACAGAGTTTACTTCGCTGATAACAATCTCGGCTGAAACAACAGGCATAAGCGAGAATATGAAAAATAACAGAACAAATGCCTCCTTTTTCTTTATTTTCATTAGATTAATAGTTTTTAATTGTATATAAAGATTTTGTTGTAATGTTGCGACCTCTGCTAGGAAAGAATATCTAAATTCCAGATGCCAAAAAAGCCCACCACGGTCTTTTTAATTTCTCAATCTCCCCTGTTTCTGCGTTTACCAAAACCATTACTTTTCCTTTTGCACGAAACAATCCAAATATCTTCCCCTCTTTTTCTGCAGTCATCTCATAAGCCACTTTATCGCTCCCAACTTCCTTCAGCGTAAT
>CAYIOA010000015.1:0-2914 GCA_964364885.1 Candidatus Woesearchaeota archaeon | reverse complement strand
TTTCTGCAGTCATCTCATAAGCCACTTTATCGCTCCCAACTTCCTTCAGCGTAATATTAAATCCCAATTCACCTAAACGTTCAATTGCTTTTTGAGATGCTGTCTCTGGCATTATTTTTACTTCTGCTTTTCTGCCATTGCTTAGATTTTTATAGCACTTGTCATTCTCCACTGTAGCTCCTTTTTGGCATACCTTTTCTTTATTGACTTTTTTACATTCGTTTTCAATACATTTGCCCGCCCATTTTTCATTGTCTGGATTATATTCTTGGAGACATTCAGGGCATATTGCAAAACTGCAATTTCTATTTTCTGTATACACTTGTTTATTCACAGAGATATATTTATCCAAAGAATAATCTGCTTTCCCGCATTCACCACAACATGAAACGGATTTCTCTACAATTATGCAATCACTATCTTTCACACATTCAGGAATATTCAAGGCTTTTTCACATAGCATTCTGCTCTCAAATGTTTGCAATCCCTGATACATATATGATCCACAAAACTCTTTTAGACCACACTCCTTATTATCGTTATCAAACCAGTATAGATTTTTACAGATTCCTCTTTTAGAAATCAAACTCTCTAATTCCTTAATTTCTTCTGATGCCTGAGATAAGAGCTTATTCGCGCCACAACCACCAGTACGCAAAAAAGAATCATTACCTCTGTAGGAGCGAGACAAATAGGCATAAATTAAATACTCTTCATTTATTTCATACGGTTTTCCACATAAAAAATCATCACAGTCAAATATGACACTAACATTGTTTGAAACATCTCCTTTATAGATTTTAATTACATCATAAGTGTAAGTATACCCTCCTATCGGACCATTAGGAGAATTTGGGATACCGAGGAGACCAGTTAGTTTTCCAATAAACACTGTTGTTGACTCGCCTAATTTTTTTTCAGGTGTATCTGGAGGCCCACATGCCCCGTTCACCATATTTATTGCATATATAAAAAATACAAATCCTAATATCAGCATTAATTTTTTCATATCATTTAATACAAAATCTAGCTTAAATATCTTCTTATTACTTCAACTCTCTTAGAACTCTTAACACTCTTTGATAGCGTAGTCAATCTTTATAAACATTATCTGCCTGAAGATAAAATGGAAAATGAATCAATCGCACTTGATAATGAGAAACTTATCAAAGAATTTGGAGCAGAGCCAATTGCTAATCTTAGCGAGAAGCCTGATTTTTATTCTTTTAAATCAGGAGTCCTGGCCTCGCACCGTGATTTCAGCAAGTTTTTTTCTGCTCTGATGAAAAAAGAGAAATGCGCGATAGTTTCCGGATTAAACGCTTCAGGCACATTGCATCTCGGGCACAAAGCAATTTTTGACACAAACCTCTTTTTCCAGAAAAAATATGGAATCCCTGTTTTTATACCCATATCTGACGATGAATCTTATGTCTCAGGAAAAGTTAAAAACCAGGAAGAGGCTCTAGAAAACTCTTTAAAACTGGCAAAAGAGTTGCTTGCCCTGGGATTTAACCCGAAAAAAACTTATTTTATCATTGACCAAATTTACACAAATATCTACAACCTTGCCATTAAATTATCAAGAAAGCTAACCTTGTCTGAGATAAAAGCAGTGTATGGCTATCAAAATGACGATAATCCTGGATTATTCTTTTATCCAACTATTCAAGCTGCGCATATAATTTTCCCCCAGGAGAAATACAATATAAAGAATGTTCTTGTTCCAATAGGCCCTGACGAAGACGCCCATATAAGAATCTCAAGGGATATAGCCTCTCGTTTTGGCTACAACAAGCCATCAATTTTGCACTCGTTGTTCCTTCCAGGCATTGACGGAAAGAAAATGTCAAAATCAAAGAACAACGCAATATTTCTTAACGACTCAGAAAAAGAAATTAGAAAAAAGATAAGCCAGGCATTTTCAGGCGGGCAGAAAACACTTGAGGAACACAGAAAAAAAGGAGGAAATCCGGATATAGATGTCTCTTATCTATATCTAAAATATTTATTTTTGGACGAGGCAGAATCAAAAAAAATCTATCAAAAATACAAAAAGGGAGAGATTCTTACAAGCGAGATAAAAAAACTGTTTGAGGATAGAGTCATTGCGATAACTAAAACTTTCCAGCACGCCTTGAAAAACATCAAGGATAAAGATGTTGAAAATTGTATTCTAAAAAATAATTAGTGTTTTTTGCGTTTTGTCTGCGGTTTTTTCTTCACTTTAGAGAAATCCTTTCTGGTTTTTTGAGCCTTGTTTTCTTCTTTGTAAAACTTATGAGCACTCAATCCTTTGCTCGTCTTTATCTTTCCTATTCTGCTCAGATTATGCTGCCAGCTTGGCTGTGCAAGATTCGGATTGAAATAATGCGTTGCTCCATTTGTTGGATCGTTATACCTGCCTGCTAAAACTTTCCCTGCAATATCTAAACAATGTTCAAAGGATTTTTCATCATATGCCTGAGGATTCATAACCCTTTTTCTATTAGGGTCTGCTCTGTTAAAACAGCTGTACTGGGCTGGTTTTAAAATAACTTCTCTTAAACTTGTGCCATTCCAACTATTTCCATCATTAACTCTGTTTATCGCACTATATGCAACTGCAATCTTTTCTTCATCTGAACAGTTAGACGCCTCTCCAAAAATCATTCTTGCAAGCAATACTTCATCCTTGTCTTCTGAAAAATCTCTTGTTTTATAGCTAACTGTTTGCTCTTTTCCATATTGCGCAGGTGCAGAAGTAGGCACAGTTCTCTCTCTTTGTCTATTTCCATAGCTCCCATTGCAGCATCCAATAGTTGCAACTAAGAGCGAACCAATTAGCCCTTCTACAAGCTCTCTTCTTGAATATCTCTCTTCCATATGTTTCAAGAAAAAGCACCCTATTTAAACCTTTCTTTTTGTAACTACT
>CAYIOA010000014.1:13905-16956 GCA_964364885.1 Candidatus Woesearchaeota archaeon | reverse complement strand
CAAATTAGAAAATGTTTTAAACCCCTCTATCTTCTTTTTAGATGGTTATAACATTAGGAATTATTTCAATAAAGGGGGGTGTTGGCAAAACAACAATTTCAGCAGCGCTCGCTTCATCTCTTGCAAATGATTACAAGAAAAAAACACTTCTGATAGACGCTAATTATTCTGCTCCAAACTTAGGGCTGCACATGGATATTATCCAGCCTGAGAAAACACTTCATCAGGCAATAGATGGAAAAGCAAGAATAGAAAGCGCAATTCATAATAGGTATGGCGTAGACGTAATCCCGGGAAGTTATGTATACGATAAATTAATCAACCCATTAAGGCTGAAAGACAAACTCCAAAGAATAAAAAACAATTATGATTTTATAATAATAGACTCCTCGCCAAGTTTGAACGAAGAATCCCTCTCTACAATCCTCGCCTCAGATTATTTATTCTTGGTTACAACTCCGGACTATCCAACACTAAGCTGCTCCCTAAAAATAGCGCATATTGCAAAGCAAAGAGGGAAAAACGTCAAGGGTATTATAATAAACAAAATACGCGACCCTCTTTACGAATTAACATTAAAAGAAATAGAAAGAACATCAGAAATACCAGTGATAGCAAGAATAAAAGACGATAAAAATCTGTCAAGATCTCTTTTTACGCGCATACCGATGACAATCTACAAAAAAAGAAGCAGGTTTTCAAGAGAAATTGATAGGTTAAGCGCAACCCTCGCGAATAAAAAAGAAAAAGCATATTTAATAAAAAAATTCCTTTCTCTTAACTTCAGAAAAGAAGAAGTAAATAGGCAGTTGTTAAAAGAAAGTTTCTATAGAGGAATATTTGCAAAATGAATAAATCAGAAAAAGAGTGCGTATTCTGTAAGATAATTCATGGAAGCATAAAAGCAGAAAAAATAGCAGAAACAAACAATTTTATCGCGTTTCTAGATGCCAAACCCAGAACAGCTGGTCATACATTAATAGTGCCAAAAAAACACTATGTAACAATACTAGACATTCCAAACAAGCTCAGCTCAGAACTTATCGAGTTAACAAAAAAAATAGCCACAAACTTATTAGAAAAAAAATTGGGCGACGGTTTCAATATATTAATGAACAACCTCGAGCCAGCAGGGCAGGTAATCAAACACGCCCACATCCATGTAATTCCAAGAAAAGAGGGCGACAAGATATTAATAACTCCCTGACTACCATCGTCTGACAATTCTTAATATAACACATAATAATAACATTACAAAACCAAAAAAAAGAGAAGCCCTTCCAAAATCACTCAAAACTAAAAAATAGGAAAGTAAAATAATCAAAAAAGCAAGTAGCACGTTAAGAAAAAATATTATCTTCTCAAGAGCAGAATAGCTGAATTTCCTCTTTTTCTTCATCTGGCAAATAAATCACTCTCCTTAATAAATCTTACAATGGCTCTGGGGAGAATTGAACTCCCGACCTCTGCCTCATGAGAGCAGCGCTCTACCACTAAGCTACAGAGCCAACTAAATAACGAACTAGAAGGTTTTTAAGTATGCTGTCTAATCGCCAAGCAGGTAATTCAAAAGAGCCATTCTTATATACAATCCATTTTCAGCCTGTCTAAAATAAGCAACTCTCTCGTCGTTTTGTTCTGTTTCTAGAGAAAGATCTATCTCATCTGTATGCGGTAAAGGATGCATCAATCGCGCACTTGGTTTTATAAGCCAAAAATTATCAGAATTAATAATGTATTTCCCTCTCGCGCTATTATATCTCTCTAAATTCATCCTCTCTTTCTGTATCCTGGTCATGTAAACCACATCAGCTTCAGGAAGAACTTTATTCAAATCGCTTTCCTCTCGAAAATTTACATTGTGCCTTCCAAGATAATCTTTTATGTCTTCCTTCATCCTTAAATCCTCTGGAGATACAAAAATAATCTCAATACTTTTGTATTTGCCCAGTATATAGGAAAGAGATCTAACTGTTCTTCCATGCTCCAAATCACCTATCATAGCAATTTTTAAATTATCTAACCTTCCAATCTCTTTGTATATCGAATAAATATCTAAAAGTGCTTGCGTCGGATGTTGCCCGCCGCCATCTCCGGCATTAATCACTGGAACAGAACTGATGCTCGCAGCTATCTTAGCAGCCCCCTCATTTTGATGTCTTATCACTATGCAATCAGTATATTTACTAATAACCCTAATACTGTCCTCCAAAGACTCTCCCTTGACAGCAGAAGAAAATTCTTTGGCATTTTCAGTCGTAAGTACCTTCCCCCCCATTCTAATCATTGCAGACTCAAAACTCAATCTCGTTCTTGTACTAGGCTCATAAAACAGAGATAAAAGAATCTTTCTCTCAAGAAGCCCATAAATCTCCTTAGCAGAAGTTCTTCTTAATTCATCAGCCTTTTTAAAAAATTCAAGTATCAATTCATCATTTAATTGTTGAGATTCAATAAAATGCTCCAGTTTCATATTTCCCAAAATAAAATAGGATTTAAATCATTAATTATACTAAAAAGCATAGGTGATTAAGCAGAAAGAACAATATCCATAGTAGATATATTTGTCCTTTTTCCTTCGCTCTCAAAAGATTCGCTTGAAATGCTTATTCCCTTTATTTTAACACCCTTTGCCTGAAGCGTCCTTCTGGAAACTTCAGCAACATCAACTGCCTTAGAAATAAACTTTCCTCTGGATTTTATTGTTACTTCAGGAGCATTCCACTTATTAAACTGTATGATAACCCCTCTTATATAATTCACAAGAGGCTTGTTCCCAACAAAAATAACACTATCGTTGTCCTTTCTCAAGTCAACTTTATCAGCTTCTTGTGCCACCTTTCCAGTTGTCTCTTCAGCCATCTTTAGTTTTTACTTTTTTTAAGTCGAACAATATAGCCAGCTACCTTGTTCCTTATAGATTTAGAAGGCATTGTATTCTTTAAAAACTTTTTGTTTTGCTCAAAATCGCCTGTAAAAACATCTACCAGCTCCACTAACTGCTCCCCTGTTCTTTTAATCATTGTAGACTTTATTCTTCCCATACATACA
>CAYIOA010000014.1:0-13805 GCA_964364885.1 Candidatus Woesearchaeota archaeon | reverse complement strand
TAACTGCTCCCCTGTTCTTTTAATCATTGTAGACTTTATTCTTCCCATACATACAACCTCAAAATGTAATATTTAAACCTTTCCCGTCATCAAACCTTAATCTTCTCAAAATTAATAAAATTTCTCCATTCTTTCAGGTATTCTTTAGCTTTCGCGCTTGACTCGCCTGTTGACAAGAACAAAGAAAGCATCTTGCCAGAATTCGCCCTCTGTAATGCCAGAGCCAGATCATCCTCGCTAATGCTCTTTTTATCTTTCGCAGTTAAATAATACTCTTGTTTTCCCAAAACTCCATCAAGCCTAACGCGGGCAATAAACTCTTTCTTCTTCTCAGATAAAATCTCTAGAATCTCAATATCCTTTCCGCCCAGATAATCTCTAACCAGATTTGGAAAACTATGCGTCTTAATTTCTTTTGTTTTTGCAACTTTCTTCTTTGCTTTCTTTTTATGCTCAACTTCTATAGGTATCTCCTTCTTAATTTCCTCTGTTTGCTCCTTAGCAGTCTCCTGCGTTTTTTCCAATACCTGAGGAGCCATCTCATTCTGTAATTTCCCCGCCAGTATGTTTTTAATAATCCCAGTTACTTCTTCTTCAACAACCAGAAAATATTTCCAAAACAATTTCATCTGCCCGTCAACACGAACTTGCAAAGGAACAGCAAAATCCTTAATTGCCCTTAAAGCAACTCTAACAACAGGAGTCTGCTCCTCATCCTCTAAAACCTTCCCTGCCTTTAAAAGAGAAAAAGCTTCTCTTTCTCTCTGGTTCAAATAATTAACAAAATTTTCAAGCAGGGCTTCCTGTCCGCCAATATAATACAAAGGCGAACTGCCCACCTTCATATCGCTAACCTTTATCTTATCTTCAGCTTTTAATTCAGACAAAAAAGCTGACGCAAACAGCGGGCTTGAGCCTATTGCTCTCCCAACTTGAACAGGTAGGCTCGGGCCTCTTATTTGTATAAAAGACAATATCCTCTCCTTGCTTCTTTGTAGCTGCTCTACGCCGTTCATGAAATAAAAAGACAACACGAAGTTATAAATATTGTTGTAAGTCAGTTAACTCTCAAGAAACAATCAAGGTTTCATCCATCTTGCCTCATAATAACTCACATCATCTTCATCATCAACAATCGCCACCAGCAGGTTCTTCTTCGTTGAATGCGCAACCCTGTTCTGGGCGGCAAATTCATGCCACTTTAAATTATCTGATTCTTTAGCGCAATGCAGAATCCATTGCGCATGACCCTCTCCAGGCTTAATTCCCTTGCCATAAACTCTAAATTCAGCGCCAAATTTCAAAGCAGTTTTAACAATATATCCTTTTCTCCTCAAATCAGAAAAAACAGCAAGCTTTGTTTCAATCTTTTTATCCTTTCTTTTCAGTTTTTGCAGCAGCAAATCTGCGCTAATCATTTTTTTCCCTGCAAATAATTTCATACTTCCATTAAAAACAAGATAAAGCGCTTCAATATTAGAGTATTCTATTCTGCCGTTCTTTTTCTCCCCCAGTCTTGACTTCTCATAGAAGCTATAAGCCCCACTGGAATTAGATACCATATTGTCGCCAACAAAATAAGATTTTATCATAATACAAAGTAGAAACAGATATATTTAAGGTTTAACCCTCTTAAAAAAGATTTTTAAACACTCTTCTTCAACTAGAATAGTAATCATGGGAAAATTCGGAGATTTCGAAGAAATAAAAGACGAAACTGCAAAACCTCTAGATGAGCAGGAAGAATTTACTTCAAGAGCAAGAATGCCCCGCAAAGGACAGTTAGCAGGAATAGTCATCCAAAGACTCGGGGGCAATAGAATGTCAGTTCAATCAACTGACAAAAAAATAAGAAACTGCCGCGTCCCTGGAAGATTCAGCAGAAAATTCTGGTTGCGTCCTGGAGACGCAGTTATAATCGAGCCCTGGCCGGACGATGATAACAAAGGCGACGTCGTCTATCAATACAGAAAAAACGAGGCCTATCAGCTGAGAAAACAAGGTATTTTAAAAGACATTGATACTAAGTTTTAATCTATTAACCCGCTCTCGCCCTCAAGAGTTCCTTCAAGCTTCCTAAATGCATCGTATCTATCAGCAAAAGCGCTGTCATCTCTTTCTTTTCGGGAATTATTAGAAAAAAGAACTTCCTCAACCAATTCATAACTAATAGGTCTTCTAGCCATTTGTGCATATCTAGAAATAGAAAGTGCATCACTAACATCTTTCGGTCTTCCTCTAACTATTTTTGTAGCAAGATGATCCTCGGCTCTTTTAACTCTGAGAGTAATATCTCTGTCAGAAGAATAAGGAATATTTACATCAACAGCCCTATCAAGAAAAACATCATAAAATTTCTCTTCAAACCCAGCTAAGTCAAGTTTTTTTAGGCACTTTGGTCCTCTATAAATATTAAAGCTGACTTCTCTATCAGTATATTTCTCCCCATCTTTGCCCAAAACAAATTTTGGTCGCACATGCCCTTTCCTAATAAGTTCCAAAGTAACAACATGATTTTCTGAAGGAGACATATATTCACTATCGCCAACAATATCATCCAGAACACCAAATATTTTGCTAGCTGCAGAAACATCCTCGGCTCCTAAATACTTCTCTTCATCAGCACTATCACCTTCGGTGTATGGAATTCTCAGGGCAATATCAACATCATCCGTAGCCCTCAAATAATCTGACAGCGGCACATCAGAAAGTTCGCCAATATCTAGCAAGTCTTTATTATAAATATCGCACAAATATCTAGAAACATGAATCTGATTAGCAGTTCCTCCAACAAACATATGTCGTATTCCTTTTTTGCCAAAAGAAGTATTAGCTCTCTCTAAAAGAACCATAAATTCTTCGTCTGCAATATTAAAAGATGCTCTTTTCATTCCTAAACTAAAAAAACCCTATTTAAAAACCTTTCCTTTTGTAACCCTTATCAAGTCACAACAAGTCTCTCATTAATCTCTCCCGCGACATTCTCAAGCATCTTATCCTTTACATAACTCTTCCATCCATAATGTCCGAGCACCCATCCAAGTTTAACAAAAGCGGTTTCAGCCAGCATATCCTCTAAAAATATAACACCCGCATCGAGAAGCTCTCTCCCATTTGAATAAACATAAGGATCAACTCTTCCAAATATAGTCTGCGAACTGACGCATACAACAAAACCATTTCTTATATGCTTCTTCAAAGTCGGAATCCAATTATGTTGCGCCTCTGACACAGGTAAATGCCCCAAGCCAGATGCCTCGACAACAATTCCCTTATACTTCAAGGCATAAAAATCCAAAATACTAGAATCCTGCCCGGGATAAAACTTCACTAAAGCAATTTTATCGCTAAAATCACTATCCAACTCAACTTTGTCTTTATTCCTCGGTCTATACTCTGAAACAAATTCAATTTTATCAGCCCAAACTTTCGCAATTGGATTATCATTAATAGCTTTAAACGCATCTCTCCTCGAGCTGTGTAATTTTTTCACTTTAGTTCCTCTAATAGCATAACAAAAATCATCATTTGTTGTAGCATGTCCGACAAGCATGACTTCTGCACAATCAGAAACAGCCATTCTAGCAGCGCACTGCAGATTTAAATTCGCGTCGCTGGAAGCTCTGTCAATGCTCCTCTGCGAATACGTCAATACAACCGGCTTATTCAAATTCCTCAAAAAAAACGATAAAGCCGCAGAAGTATAATGCAAAAAGTCAGTCCCATGAGTTACAACCACCCCGCTAATCTCATTGTCACTCAGCATTTCATAAACAGCCTCAGCAATTTTTTTCCAATGCTCATAACTCATTGACTCTGAAGCAACCATAAAAGGAATCTCTATTTTATTCACATTAGCAATCTTAAACATCTCAGGATAAAACTTTGAAAACTCTCCAATATCAGTCAAATGCTTCACTCCGCCAGTCTTAGAATCAAGCTTCGAGGCAATTGTTCCTCCTGTCACAACAAGCCCAATATTAGGAAGCCCTTTTGTCTTAACCAATTCAAATTTTTCACTTTCCTCGTTCTTAAATTTCCTCAAAACTCTCCCAGCAAGAATATTCTCCTTAGGAACCCCTATATTGTATCCAGAATTCAATTTCAATAATAAAACACTCGAATCAGAACTCTCTAAAACTCTTCCTTCAACTTCCTCCAGTGCAAGTCTTAGCTTTACATAATCTCCAGATTGAAAATTCAATGCAGCCATTATCTTTTAACAAGAAGCTCTTATAAAAAACTTGTCCTTTCTTTTTCTCATAGCAATAGCTAATTTCTGAACAAAACTTCCAATTACCCCAAATAAGATAATAGTCAAAATTAGAGTAATTACGTTATATAAAATAATAGATTTATCGCTAGGCAAAATAAATTCATTCATAAATAAAAAACTAGCTAATTCAAATACTATATAATTTATAGCACCCTCAATTAACAGAAACGGAAAACTAAATACAAATGAAACATCTATCATGAGATAAACCGTCGAACTGCAAGGTATAGCATCAGAACAGCTAATAGCATATCTTAAACTATAAAGAAATATAACAATAGATAATATTCCATAAATCAATCCGATTATAAATCCCTCTTTATATTTCTCCAAAAAACTATAAGATCTCATAGTCATTCTCGCCGTCATAAGACAAAGAAATTCTGTTTACATCATACATTCTTCCATTCCCGGAATTTCCTGAATACGAATTACGCGACGAAGCTCTTCCGCTATACAAAGAATTAGAAAATCCGTACTTTCCATCTCCATAATTTCCTTGAATCATAAAACAACCCAATCTAAAGAATATAAAAACCTATCCAAACCCGCAATAGCTCCTCAAAACAAAAAATATAAAAATAGTATTATCTCAATAAATCCGTGAAAATAAAGATTCTTCCTGTATATCCGAAATTCCCGGAGATGACTTTTTGGGGCTACAAAAAAGCAGTTGAATACCTGGGAAGAAAGGCAGCAATGCCCCCTACCGGACTCGCAACAGTTCTCGCGATGCTTCCAAAAAAAAATTTTGAACCGCAAAGAATTATTGATTTAAACGTAGAGCCATTAAAAGACGAGCAGATAAAAAACGCAGATATAATTTTTACTTCAACAATGATTGTCCAGGAGGATTCTCATAACGAAGTCATAGACAGAGCGCATTTTCATGGAAAAAGAGTTGTTGCAGGCGGTCCATTTCCAACATCCTACCCGGAAAGAAATGCCGGCGCAGACTACATAGTCGCAGGAGAAGCAGAAATGACATTAAACCCCTTTCTAGAGGATCTGTTAAAAAGCGCGCCTGGTAAAACATATACTGAAGACAATGTTAAAGAAAGAACAAGCACTTTATTAACAAAAACAGGAAAAGTAAATATCACGAAAACACCCCTCCCAAGATGGGACTTAGTAAGTCTAATAAAATATTTCTCTGCAGCAATACAATATTCCAGAGGATGTCCATTTGATTGTGATTTCTGTGACATAACAAAACTCTTCGGAAGAGAGTCAAGAACGAAAACGCCGCAACAAATGATTTTAGAGCTGGACTATCTTTATAGCAAGGGGCATGTCGGTCCTGTTTTCATTGTTGACGACAATTTTATAGGAAATAGAAAAAATGTAAAAGAATTGCTTCCTCATCTGGCAAACTGGCAGAAAAGAAAAAATTATCCCTTTTCATTCTTCACCGAAGCAAGCATGAATCTTGCATGGGACTCAAATAATGACATTCTTAAAGGAATGGTTGAAGCTGGCTTCGACCAAGTTTTTCTCGGCATAGAATCAATAGACAACGACGTTCTTAAAGCGATGAGTAAAAGCCAAAATACAAAAATGTCTCAACTAGAAGCAGTAAGAAGAATACAGCAGGCAGGTCTGGAAGTTACAGGGGGATTTATTATTGGCAGCGACGGGGAGAAGCCAGATGCGTGTAACAATCTGTTTAATTTCATCCAGGAAGCAGGAATTGTTGTTGCAATGCCGGGTTTATTAACAGCCCTAAAAGGCACAGATTTATATCAGCGTCTCGAAAAAGAAGAAAGAATTAAAGAAGAATCAAAAGGCAACAACACTCATCATCTTAATTTCAATTTCAAAACTCAGCAAGATGAAGCTTCCTTAATAAAAAATTACAAAGAATTAATTGAAAAATTATTCAGCGCAGGAAATTATTATGCAAGATGCCGGACTTTGCAGGAAAATATTGGCAGAAAAAACAGGCTAAACAGAGCAACATTGGAAGGGGGCATAGCATTCGGAAAATCACTGAACAGGCAGCTGCTGGCAAGAGGCGGAATTGAATATGCAAAATACCTCATAAAAACAGCCATAAAAAATCCGGGCTATTTCCCAGAGGCAGTTGCTCAGGCAGTCAAATTCGATCATTTCAATACAATTACAAGAGCGACATTAGAAGCAGACAGTTATATTCCTCACGCTGAAAGCTTATATCATCAATTTGTTCATAAAGCAGAAGAAATATACGCAAAACATAGTCACGATGTTGACAAAAGTAAAAAATTAATTGTAAAAACAGCTCAAAAAATTGTTAAGAAAGCAGAAAGAAAATATGACAAAATACACGAAGAATTCAAGAGTCATGCAGAAAGCGCTCTTAATAATTTAAAACAAAGAATACATGAAACAGTTGAAATTTACAGAACAGACAACAGACTTTCGCTCTCTCAATAGCTCTTCCCGACATAAGCAAAATAGTCCGCCTTTTTTCCGCAGACAATACATTTTGACTGGGATAATTCTTTCTGCTCTCTCTCAGGAATATTCAGAACTTTAGCTCCCCCGCTCTCAAATTTCAGATTGTCCTCGCAAGAACGTGAGTCGCACAAAGAAACAAATGCGATTTTCTTCTCATTAACAGTTTTTTTAATACCATTCAAATCTTTAACCTTGACAATCGCTCCATTTAGCATTTTTTCAGCCCTATCAAATAAGCTCTCCTGAATGTCATCCAAAATCAAAGAAACTCTCTTCTTCAACTCACTAATTTTAATAATCTCTTTTTTTCCATTATCACGCCGTACTACAATAGCCTGCCTTTTCTCAATATCTTTCGGTCCTATCTCAATCCGTAAAGGAATTCCTTTTAATTCCCATTCATTGAACTTAAATCCAGGTTTATACCAATCTCTGTCATCCAGCATCGCCCCAAACTCTTTCAAATCTTTCTCAATTTCGCGCCCCTCCTTCAAAACTTTCTCCTTAGTATCATCAAACAAAATCGGAACAATAACAATTTTCTGCGGAGCAATGCGCGGAGGCAATATCAGTCCTTTTGAATCTGAATGAATAGCAAACATTACTCCTAACATCCTGGTGCTTATCGCAAAAGTATTCTGATAAGCATATTCCTCTTTTCCCTCTTTATTCAGAAACTTAATTTTATAAGCCTTGGAAAAGTTCTGCCCGTCATGATGGAAGTCAGGCCCCTGAACACATTTTCCATTAGGCATGTAAAATTCCATTGAAATTGTATACTCTGCTCCGGCAAATTTCTCTTTGTCGCTCTTTCTTCCAATTAAAGAAGGCAATGCTAAAAACTCCTCGCATATCTCTTTGTAAATTCCAATAACTTTCTCCTTCTCGCTTTCAGCTTCTTCTTTTGTTGAATAAGCGCTATGCCCCTCGTTCCATAAAAACTCTCTTGTTCTCAAAAAAGGAATCGGGTGTTTAAATTCCCATCTTACAACATTATTCCATTGATTCAGCTTTAAAGGCAAGTCTCTCCAGCTTCTAATCCACTTTGAATATGATTCATACATGATTGTCTCCGAAGTCGGTCTTACAGCAAGTTTCTCATTGAGTCTAGTATCTCCTGCATGTGTCACCCACGCAACCTCGGGCGAAAAACCCTTGACATGCTCCTGCTCCTTAGCAAGAGTCTTTTCAGGAATAAACAATGGAAAATAAGCATTCTCTATTCCAATTTTCTTAAACCTCTTGTCGCACTCCTCTTTAATTCTCTCCCAAATTGCATAAGCTCTAGGCCTGAAAACAATGCATCCAGAAACACTTGTATAATCAGCCAGCTCTGCCTTAACCATAATCTGTGTAAACCACTCAGAGAATTCATCCTTCTCAGCAGTTATTCCTTTATCTCCTTTTTTCTTTTTCATCTCACTTCTTAGAAACCAGATTTATTAAATCTTATCCATCGCCAAATCCTTCGGATTTGATAGGGATTTGGGGACAGCAAGATTTGCTCTAACAGATTCGCAAATCTTGGTGGAACCGGGAAAAACCTACGGCATCTAACTCAAATCTAAAGATTGGAGATTTTTCACGTGTATTAATCAAATCTAAAATCACTTCTTCTTAAAAACTCTGTCAATGCTCCACTTTCCGGAGCCGTATGCAATTAAAACAAGAAACACTGCAAAAAACAAAGCAGCCAGCTCGCCCTTGTTTTCAATAGGAATTAGCCCTTGAGGTATATGAACAATCACCCATGCTCCAATCATAACACAAGCTCCCAGAAAAGCGGACAGTCTAGTCAGCAAGCCGAATGTAATAAAAAGCCCGCCAATTAATTCTATTGATCCTGCTAAGCCCATTAAGCTAAAAAGTGCCTGTTGACTTCCCCCAAACAATCCAAATAACTTCTGCGCGCCATGCTGAAAAAATAGTAATCCAACAAAAACACGAAATACAAAATATAATTGCTCCTTATATCTCTCGCCAATTTTGCTAAGCATGAAAAAATATAAACTAAAACCTTATTTAAACCTTCTTAAAAAATGAGCCCAGGAGGAATTGAACCCCCGTCTACAGGTCCGAAGCCTGTCATTCTATCCACTAAACTATGGGCTCACTAATTATTAAATAGAACAGTTTTTTAATCTTATTGGATTAATAGAAATATGTCAAAAATACTCTCAGCATCGCTGGCGCTGATAGGCGCGACAATTGGCGCAGGAATTCTCGGCATTCCTTACGTTATATCAAAATCCGGCTTTGCTCTAGGCCTAGTTAATCTGATTATAATCGCATCAATAATAATCTTAATTAATCTTTATCTCGGAGAAATAGGTCTGAGAACAAAGGCAAACCATCAATTAACTGGCTACGCTGAGAAATATCTTGGAAAAAAAGGAAAAATACTAATGCTGATAGCATTCTCATTCGGAATTTACTCTGCTCTTTTAGCATACCTTATAGGTGAAGGAGAGTCTCTCTCATTTCTTTTTCTAGGAACAGTTCAATACAAGTTATACTTCGGCATTCTATTCTGGCTTGTAATCTCAGCAATAACATATTTTGGCCTGAAAGCATTTGAAGAAAGCGAAAAAATAGGAGTAACCCTCATGATTATATTCATTATTGCAATTATTCTATTCTATTCAAATAAAATAGCCTCCTCAAATCTCACCTACAATAATCCAAAAAACTTTTTCATGCCATTCGGAGTAATTCTATTTGCATTTCTAGGATTTGCTGCAATACCCAAAGTAGAGCAAATCCTCAATAAAAATAAAAAACTCACAAAGAAAACTATTATTATTTCATACCTAGCATGCTTAATAATTTACATCGCTTTCACAGCAATAGTTCTAGGAGTAAATGGAAATAAAACACCTCAAATAGCAACTCTTTCTCTTGGAAAGCCGTTTATTCTTTTCAGTATAATAACAATGTTTACTGCCTCTCTGGCAGTTCTAACAGCTATTATTGATACAATAAAACTAGATTTTAAAAAATCAAAACTAAAAGCCTGGTTTTATGCAGTCTCCCCTCCGATTTTATTATTGCTCATCCTAAACTTTTTCGAGATTGCAGTTTTCACAAGAATTCTCGGAATAGGAGGCGTAATCTCTGGAGGAGTTACATCAATCCTTATACTGCTCATGGCAAAGAGAGCAAAACAATTCGGAGAAAGAAAACCGGAATATTCCATACCTTACTCAGTCATAATCTCATCCGCAATAATTATTCTTCTCTTAATAGCAATCGCCCTGGAAATCAAAAGCTCCTTATAAAAAACAAGCATATCCCTAGCATCAAAAAGTCCTTGTATGTTACTCCACACTAAAGTGTGCGGTTTATTGGACTCATCAAAGTCCATAGGACTTTGAGTGTCGTCAAGAATCCGACTTTGGAGGATTCTTGAGGTTTGGATGTCCAAAGCAACTTTGGCATAAAAATTAAAAAAGCTCAGACAGACTACTTTTATGTCAAAAAGAAAGTTTGCTCCAGAACAATTCAAAGATCAACGCTACGAATTAGCACAGGAAATAATTTCATACAAAAAAAGAGAGATTCTCGCAGTACATATAGCAGAAAAAAGACATCAGGAAGAAACAACTTTCAAGCCCTTTATTGTCCTCCCAGGATATATTGTTTCGTATAATAAAAAAACAAATACATACAACGTTAGCCCCATCTCAAACGAGAATGAAAAGAAAGAATTAACAGACATCGTCTCAAAAATATTTGACAATAAAACAATTATCTTCTGGAATTAATTGTCTAGAAGCCTAATCAAAACTTCTCTGGCAACTCTGAAATCAGCTCTTCGGTTAGTTTTTCTCATAACCTCTCCAACTAAAAAATTCAAGACTTTATCATCTCCAGATCTGTATTTCTGAACAGCCTCTTTATTCTCCATTAAAACACTTTCGCATACTCTCTCCAGCTCCTTCTTATCGTCAATTCTTCCCTCAACATCTCTCAGAGAAAAGCTCTTTGGATAAAACTTATTCAAAAATTGTTTGCCTTGCAATTCAGTAATCTTCCCGCTCTTAACCATTTCAAGCAGCTCAACAAAATGCTCAACCTTAATATCTATCTTATCTAAGCTGGTCTTATTATAATTCAAATGCCTGAACAGCTCAATCGTTATCCATGGCAGAGCAAACTTCGCGTCAATTCTCTCAGCAACTTTCTCAAAAAATTCAGCTATATCCAAATTTCTCGCCAAAACACTCGCATTCCTCTCATCAATTTTATATTTCTTAATTATCTTTTCTAATTTAACCTCAGGAGATTCCGGCAGTCTCTCCCTAATATCAGAAATAAATTTCTTATTAATGACAATATCTCCTAAATCAGGGTCGCTGATAAACCTGTAATCATCAGCACTTTCTTTCTCCCTCATTAACACAGTTGTGCCTTTGCCCTCATCAAATCTTCTTGTCTCGCGCTTGCTCCCCTCTCTAATCTGTCTTTCTAATTCGTAATCAATAGCATTTTCTATATTTTCAATAGAATTAACATTTTTTATCTCAACTCTCTCTGTCTTTCCAGGAATGTTCACATTCACATCAACCTTTATTCCAGCATCAGAACTAACAGCTTTCAAATACTCTAGATTATGCAGCAATTTCTTCAGCCACTCACCTACCTCTTCTGAACTGGAAAAATCAGGTTCTGTGATAATCTCAACTAACGGCAAGCCAGAACGGTTATAGTCAACTTTTCCGCTTGACGGCTCCCAAGAAGCAGGGTCTTCTTCCAAATGAATACTCCTTACTTTAATGCCGTAAAATTTCCCGTTCACACCAACAGGAAAAGCATGTGTTCCTGACAAAGTATTTTGATATCCCTTCGGCAGGTCAGGCCAGTTGTAATGCTTTCTCTGCCAGATTAGCCTCTCATTAATTTTGCATCCTAGCATCAAGCCGACTAAAACAGCTTTCTCAACAGCATTTTTATTCGGCAGCATTGGTTTAGCGCCGGGCATTCCTGTGCAAATAGGGCAAATATTAACATTCGCCTGCAGCCCTTTTTCTCTGGATGCCCTACAGCAACAAAACAATTTTTCTCTCGTAGTAAGATAAACATGAATCTCTAGGCCAATCATTCCTTGAAAAACACTTTCCTGCCCAGATTTCATAAATACTAAACAACACTCCAATTTTTAATTCTTTTGACAACGAACTTTTCATGTCATCAAAAAGTCCTTGTTGCTTACCGCACACTTTAGTGTGCGGTTTGTTTGGACTCATCAAAGTCCATAGGACTTTGAGTGTCGTTAAGAATCCGACTTTGGAGGATTCTTGAGGTTTGGATGTCCAAAGTTGCATTCATCTGCGGACTAAAGTCTACAGTTTTCTGCTCAGCAACTTTGTCATAAGATTATTGTCAAATTGGGTTTAATACCCTGCAGCTTACTGCGTCGTCAATTTGACAATTAGAGATTGCCGGTCGCGAAGCGAAAAATTTCGCGAAGAATATCCTCATCAGCTTGCTGTGGGGGATAGCGAAATTTTAGGCAATCTCTTTATTCTCATCGCGCGCAAATGTTTCACCAACTAAAAGCGGAAAGACAATTGTTGCATCCGCAAACACCTTCGCGCTTTTTCCCTCAGAAAGAATTTTGCCCCATGAAACAGCTTCATCAGGTAAAGCTCCTGCATCGCTTCCATCAAACTCTTGAGCAGTATTGATATAAACACTATAATCCGCACCGTTTCTTAGCATATTAGCATTCAAGATAGAATGCTTTACAACACCACCACCTAGAATAAGAACTCCAGATTTTGCCAATCCGATTGTCGAGTCATTCAATCTCTTTGTATCTTCAACAATATCAATCTTAAAGTCCGGATGCTCAAACTGAAAAAAATAAATATTGTCTCCTATTGCTCCGTCTGTCAAGGCAGGGCAGTAAATTCTTATTTTGTTTTTCCAAGCCCAATAACAGATGCTTCTCTCATCATTAATCTTCTCCCCTAATTTCCAGATAATATCAGAAGGCGTAAAAACAATTCCTTTCTCGCTCTGCTCGTTATAAATTTCATTCAAAGCAGGCTGAAAAAATTCTTCAAATCTAACATATCTCGAGTTTGGCACGAATATATTGCCAATTCTATTAATTCCTTTTTTTCGCAACTCTTTTCCATCTGCTTTAAAATCTCCCATAATAAAATCGCCAAGACATTTTATGATGTCTTCTTCTATGCCTCCTGCAGTCGTTACAATAACATCAATTTTTTTATGCTCAGCCAAATATCTGAATATATCTCTCAGCCCAGAACTAACCATATTAGAAGTATAGCCCAAGAAAATAAACGCCTTTTCATTAATCATCTCATTTACAATCTCAATCGCCTTAGAAAGATGCGTTGCCTGAAATCCAGTTGAAGAAAAACTCTCCACAATTTTCCCGTAATCAACACCCTCATTAAAATCATAGCCCTTGACAGAAATTCCATCTATCTCTTCGCTTTCTCTAAAAACATTATCCCTGATAGTTTTCTCCTTATCCATAAATTATTCGTTATTTGCGCATATATAAACCTTTATTAATAATATTCTTTAGCTAAACAAATAAAGTCAGCCCGGATGGCACAAAGGTACTGCGCGAGTCTCGAGAACTCGTTTCCTTCGGGATTTCCAGGTTCGATTCCTGGTCCGGGCGTGTTCAATTTTGAGTGGAATGAAAAATTGTAATTCGCACCAGCGAATTGTGGCTGCTGGATTCATCAAAACCCGCAGGAGGTTTTGATTATTCCTGGTCCGGGCGTGTTCACCTACATTTATCTAAAGAACACAATATTTGAATACTTTGTAGATATAAAAGATAAGAAACTCTTATTACTTTTTCTTGAAATTATCTGCAAAAAGAAAGACCAGTGAAATAGCTATCCAAAATCCAACTTTCAGCCAATTTTTAGTTTGTATTGCTTCTACAACCGCAACGCCAAAAAATAATATAAACACTGTAAAGTTCATTCCAAACTTTAGCTTTGCCATAATACTATCTGAGATTCTGCTTTAAAAATATATAGTTGTCCCTGCTCTGTCCGGAGTTCCAAAACAAAACCGAAAAATAGTTATTCTCACCTAA
>CAYIOA010000013.1:8542-17010 GCA_964364885.1 Candidatus Woesearchaeota archaeon | reverse complement strand
ATCACCAAATCCTTCGGATTTGATAGGGATTTGGGGACAACAAGATTTGCTCTAACAGATTCGCAAATCTTGGGCATCAAAGATGCCAGAGCATCTTGGTGGAACCGGAAAAAACCGACGGCATCTAACTCCAATCTAAAGATTGGAGATTTTTCACGTGTATAAAAACAAAAATGGCAAAATATATCTGCATAGGCTACAAGAAAAAGAAAACACTCAAAGAGCCAAAAGAACCTTTTAATATAAAGAAGGAAGTCTCTATAATCCTCCCAACATATAACGAAGAAAAAAATATTGGACGCCTTATTAAAGAACTAAGAAAGGAGTTTAAAAAAGAAAGTTATGAAATCGTAATTCTAGACGACAATTCAAAAGACAGAACTCCGAGAATAATAGATAAAGAAGCAAAAAAAGGAAACCTCCTAGCAATTCATAGATATGAAAAAAGAGGATATTTTTCAGCATATCAAGATGCAATATCAATGGCAAATGGAAAGTATGTTTTGTTAATGGATGCGGACTTCTCTCATCTGCCAGAAACAGCAAAAAAACTATTTGACTTAAGAAATAAAAGCAATATCATCTCTGCCTCAAGATACACTAAAGGAGGAGTTATGAATGCTCCATTCTTAAGAAAATACGGCTCAATGTTCCTTAATCATCTTGGAATTTTTATAATTGGCTTGAAGCAAACAGACGCAACAAATGAATTCTTGATTATAGAAAAAAACAAGTTCAAAGAAATGGAATTCAGATATAAAGCAGTATTCGGAGAATTTGATTTTGAACTGCTTTATCGGGCAAAACAAAAAAAACTTAGCGTGTTAGAAATACCCTGCGTTTATGTTTATAGAAAAGAAGGAAGCTCAGCAATGGGAACAGGTATTTCAGACGCCTTAAAGTTAATGAAATTCGCATCAGCATATATAAAAATGGCATTAAAAATCAGATTCTACGGATAAATTAAACTCCTAAAACCATCTTCTCTATTGAATTAACAAAAGAATTAGCTCCAGAAGAGACTATTTTCTTATGAAGAATATTTTTTTCGCTGTCAAAAGTTAAATATGATACAAACCCTTGTTGCTCCCCGTACTTAAAATCATTTTCGATAGGAGCCCACTTAGAGGTAATTTTCTCGTATACGCTCGTGTCATTCGGATCAGAAACCAGCCCGTCTCCCGCTGGCCTTTTTTTCATTCTGCTTTTAGATAAATCCTCAGAACAAACGCACTCCAGCACCACAACATCTGCTCCGCAGGACGAGGCAATTCCATAAAGTTGATGTCTTCTAAAAGCGCGTGTATGCGCGCTTTCAACAACAACGCCATTCCCATTAGAAAGATGCTTTGCTATCGCCTTGTCCATCTCTCTCAAAATCCTCTCCTGCCCTTTTGGTGTTGGCATTTTTTTCATGCCGGCAGCCCGCCTGAACTCATTTTGGTCAATCAGGATATAATTCTTTATCCCCCCAGCAATTTTATTAGCTGTCGTAGTTTTTCCAGTCCCAGGCAAGCCCGCTATCAAAACTAGATATAAGCCCATATAAAAAACAAAAGAAAGTCATATAAAAATGTTTCCTTGATAAATTACACAACTAAAATATTTATAAACAGCCCCTATTACTCAATATTATGGATAAATTTTTTAGCAGTATAAAAATAATTGGCTTCGATTTAGACAATACACTATACCCTATAAGCGAAGAAATTGATTATAGAATAAAAGCTGAGATTGCAAAAAGAATTCTGGAGAAGAAGCCGGAATTGAACAGCTTAGAAAAAGCAATTGAATTCAGTGAAAAAAGATATTCGGAACTTGGAAGCAGAAGCCAGGTCCTAAGAGAAATCGGACTTTCAAATCCCGAACAAATAGTTGACGAATGTCTGGCAACAGCAGACATCATTGATTTGCTCAAGTATGACAAAGAAGTTGCATCATTAATCAAAGATTTGTCTAAAATGTTCCAGATTTTTTTAGTTACAGGCTCCCCAAAAAATTTAGCAATAGCTAAACTAAAGAAAATAGGGATTCCCGCAGGATTATTTAAAATTAAGATTTACGGGGATAATCCTAGCTTAAAAAAAATAGATGGCTCTGTATTCAACTATCTGCTAAAAAAATCCAAATACGCGCCTGAGCAGCACGTATACATCGGGGACAATTTATTAGCAGATATACTGCCAACAAAAGCACTTGGCATAAAAACAATAGCAGTTGGAAGAAAGTTCAAAGAAGCTGATTATTGCGTTGATAGCATAAAAGAAATAAGGAGTTTATTATTCTAAATTAAAATGATTCCCTATATGAAACCTTGGATAGACGATGAAGAAAAGAAGCAGATAATTGAGGTTATAGAATCTACCTATCTAAAGGAAAAGCATAAAACAGAAGAATTTGAGTCAAAATTTAAAGAACTAAGCGGAGCAAGACACGCAATATCCTACTGCAACGGCACAATGTCTCTTTTTGCCGCACTTAAATTACTTGGCATAAAAGAAAACGACGAGGTTATTGTGCCGGATATAACATTTATTGCTAGCTCAAATTCTGTAATTCTTACAGGAGCAAAGCCAGTTTTTGTTGATGTTGACAAAAAATCATTTCAAATAGATGCAGACGAAATAGAAAAAAGCATAACCCCAAAAACAAAAGCCATAATGCCGGTCCATTTATACGGATATAGTTGTGATATGGATAAAATAACAAGTATCGCAAAAAAACATAATCTAAAGATTGTAGAAGACGCTGCACAGGGAGTGGGAGTAAAATTCAATGGAAGGCACGTTGGCACATTCGGAGAATATGGAAGTTTTTCGTTTTTCGGAAATAAGAATATAACTCTGGGAGAAGGAGGGATGTTAATAACTAACGAAGATGAGCTGGCAAGAAAAGCCTATTCTTTCAAGAATCACGGCAGGAAAAAAACAGGAACATTCATACACGAAGAAATAGGATACAATTTCTGTATTACAGAAATGCAGGCAGCTATTGGTTTGGCGCAGCTTGCAAAATTAGAGGAGATTAAAAAAAATAAGTTAAGAATATTAGAATATTACAAGAAAAATCTTTCTGGAATTAAAGAACTGGAAGTTTACTCAGGCGACCCAAGATGTGATTCAATACCTTGGTTTGTAAACATAATCGTCCCTGATGCTCTAAAACTCCAGGAGCACCTGGAAAAAAATGGAATAATGACTAGAAGAATTTTTTATCCCCTGCACATGCAGCCATGTTATTCTTACTTAAAAATACCTAAAGAAAAATTCCCAAATTCACTTTTTCTATATGAGCATGTTCTATCGCTCCCTTCATACGCAAAAATAACAGAGCAGGAATTAAAAGAAGTTGTCGCTAAGATTCATGCGTTTTATAACTAAAAAATTTCTTGAATAAGGAAACCACATATTCTCTTTCTCTCTCCCCTATTTCAGAATGAACACCAATAAAAAAGCCATTATCTCTAATCCACCTGGAAACAGGCAGCTCGCCCTGTATCTTTATATTCTGATTTTTAAATGCAGGCTGGTCAGGCAGGCACCCTCCAAAAAAAGGCCTGGTATCCACATTATGAGAGTTAAGATGCTCCTCCAATTCTTTTCTTGTGAATGAAACTCCTTTTTTTATTATAATAGGATAGCCGTAATAAACATGCTTTGCCCAATTCTTCTCAATAGGAACTTGAATAAAATTCTTATAAGCGCTTAAATACCGCGAATAAAATTCCGCATTCTTCCTTCTTGCTTCGTTATTCCAATCAAGTTTTTTCAGTTGCGCTATGCCGAAAGCAGCTTGCAAGTCAGTCATTCTCATATTGTATCCTAAAGTCAAAAAAGTTTGATTCTTATGGTAATCCTTGAATAAAGGAAAGTCCTTTAAAACAGCGTTGTCAAAATCCTCCTTGCCTAAAGCCCTTCCAAAAGTTCTTATTGATTTTACTCTGTCTTTAATTTCTTCGCTGTCTGTTACTAACATTCCGCCGTCGCCAGTAGTCATATTATGCGCGACAAAAAAACTGAAACTGCCCGCTAAGCCGAATGTCCCAACTCTTTTTCCTTTATACTCAGAACCATGTGCTTCGCAGCAATCCTCAAACATTATCAAATCATTTTTTTTCGCTATCTCTGAAAGTTTATCAATATCAGCAGGCATGCCCAAGGTATGCACAGGCATCAAAACTCTTGTTCTGTCATTTACTGCTTTTTCAACTTCATTCGGATCAATATTATAGCTCTCTGCATCAACATCAACAAAATGAGGAACAAGTCCAAGCTGTATTATAGGAGAAGCAACTGTTGCAAATGTTGCAGCAGGAATAATCACTTCATCTCCGCGCTTAATTCTCCCGGACTGCAAAAGAGCATCTAAAGCCAGCAGGTTCGCAGAAGAGCCGGAATTAACTGCAATAGCATATTTAGCCCCAATGTATGAAGCAAAATTCTCCTCAAATTCTTTTGTTTTTATTCCTTCAGAAATTCTGCCAGAGTACAAAACCTCAAGAACATTTAGAACTTCTTCATGGTCGTATGTTGGAATGCCAACTTTTATTCTGCTCTCTCCGGGAATAAATTCCTCTTTCTTATTCCTAAAATAATTCTCTATTTCTTCTTTAATTGTTCTTGAAATCATTTTCTATTTTATGCATGTTCTTATTATTTAATATTTGTTATCAATTTCTCCAATATAGTTCATGCTGTTAGCATTCTTCCATAATAGCAATGATTTTGTCGAAGTTATTTTTTTCAAGACTCTGTATTGCTAAATCTGGCTCTGCGTTTTGCAAATCTTCTAAAGAATATCTTCCTGTTGCTACACCTACAGTATATACCTTGTTTGCCTTGCCTGATTTTATATCTTTTGGCGTATCTCCAATTACTATAACTTTTTTATATGAATAATCATTTTTAATTGCTTCATCAATTGCATCTCTTACTATTCCTGCTCTGCCATCCTGCTGGTTTCTATCAAATCCAAAAACTGAGAAATATGCCTCTATGCCTAAATTCTTAAGTATCTCTCTGCCCATTTCTTCTATGTTTCCCGTGACTATTCCAAGATAATTTTTTCTTCTTTTCAATTCTACAAGAAATTCCAATACTCCAGACAAGAGCTCGGTTCTTTTTTCTTTTAATTTACTGAAGAAAAGTTCAGAATATTTGTTAATTATTCTGCCTCCCCCTGATTCGCTAAATTTAAGATTTTCCTCCTCAAACAATTGTTTGTGGATTTCCATTTCTGGCAGACCAAGTTTCTCATGTATCCTGTCTCTCGTAATATATTTTTTTGTTAATCCTTCATAAGCATCTTGATAAGAGGATATGTGAAACTCTGTTAAATCAACTAACGTACCATCTATATCAAATAATATTAAGTCTGGCATATTGGGTTGTTTGTTGTAGAGTTTATAATGATTTCTATATTCTCCACCACAATAATATTTAAATATCTAAAATAAGGAGATTTTTTATGGCATCAAATTACGAAGTTGAAAAAGCTGTTGATGGAACGCCCCTCACACGGGAGAACGTCCAAGGAAAAGGAATTTATTTTGTTGAAGGAAAGTGCATGGCTGATACTAATGAGCCAAAAAACAAAGCCAGAACGAATAAATCGTTTTATCTGGAAAATGTCCTAAAACCTGGAATAGAAAGCGGAAAGATTGGTGACGGCGTAAAAAGCAAGTGGGACGACAGAAAGCCAAGATTAGAAAGTATAGCTCTTAAAGGACATATTGAAGTTAAAACAGGAATAACTTATTTTGGAGAAAATAAATCCTGCATATCCCGAGGAGAAAAGAATCCTGAAGAAGCTGTAAAACTGCACAGGCTTGGAGAAGATGTCTATGGTGATAGATATGCCTTTTTCGCGCGGGCGCCAGGCGTTTCTGGAGCTGTAATTAGCTTAGACGGAAAGATGATTCTTGGTGTCAGGCTGCAGGAAGACAGCCAGGGCTTATTACATCCTGTCGGAGGTTATCTTCCATTCAAAGAAAATCCTGCTGATATAAATATTGATGAACAGCTAAGAAATGAGCTGCATGAAGAGTTCGGTGTGCTCGCCAACAATATAGCCAATACAAGATTTGTAGGAATATATGGAAATCCTCTAACTGGAGAAGTTGATTTTGTGCACCACGTGTATACTACATTGCCTGTGAATTATTTTACCTCTGGAGAATTTAGGAAGAATGCAATAGACAAAGAGCACGGAGATATCGTTGTTATTCCAGATTTAAGCTCTGCCGAGGAATTGCTAAAAGAAGGCACACTGCTCGGGCAGAAAAGAAATTTAATGTATACCGCCAGAGGCTCTTTGGAAGCGCTAAGACTAGGCGATTTATTCTAGCTGAATTTCGTCTTATACCACTCAAAGCATCTTATCAGGCCTTCATCCAAATCAATTTCCGGCTTAAATCCAAGATTTAGCAATTTTGTCGTGTCTGGACAGCGCCTTTTTACACTCCCTTCGCGCGGAGGCCTGAATTCTATCCTTGGATTAACTCCTGCAATAAAAAAAATCTTTTTAGCCAGCTCAATAATTTTTATTTCTCCATCGCTTCTTCCAACATGTATTGTATCTCCATTAGTGCTCTCACTCTCCATAACCAGTTGTGTAGCTCTGACAGCATCATCAACATAGCAAAAAGTCCGCGTTGAATCTTCCACACCAACAGAAAGACTTCCCTCTTTTACAATTTTTTCTATAAACTGAGGAATAACATGCTCAAAACCCATTCTCGGCCCGTATATATTATGATATCTTATTATAGAAAAATTCTTCATATTCTGCGCTTTAGCATATGAATGAACTGCCACTTCGCTTAATATCTTGCTCGCTCCATAGCTCCACCGGGCATTAGAAGGATCATCTACAACTAAAGGAACATTTTCAGGAGTAGGTATTGGAAATTTTTCTCCAAGTAATTTAAGCGCCCCCGCATATGCCTCAGAACTAGAGCTGAAAAGAAGCTTTCCTTTTTTTTGTTTAACAAACCAATCCAAGATATTCAAAGTCCCAACTATTCCAACTCTTAAAACCTTGTCAGGAATATTGTAAAAATTCTCAGTTCCATTTATAGCAGCCAGATGATAAACATAATCAAAATTAGTATTTAGCAGCTCAAACGTCTCTGGTTTTGTTATATCAGCTTTTACAAAAGTTACATTCTCTCTATCAATCAAATTTCTAAACTCAGAATCCTCCTGCCCTCTGGAAAAATTATCAAGAATCGTTACATTATAATTCTGATTAGCAAGACTCTTTGCCAAATGAAAACCAATAAATCCAGCTCCGCCGGTGATTAACGCTGTTTTTGTCATATAATGTGCATAAGCATAATGTTTATATAAGTTGCTATAAGCTCGGAGTTATGGAAGGACTAGAAGTAGATGTTAGAATTGTAGAACCAGAATATGCCCAGCCGTATAGAACGTTCTTGAATGATATTTTAAGTTTGGGAGATGTTATCGGAAGAGAAAAGTATGGAGAAGAAAAATGGCATAAGATGCTCTATCCTTCAGAAGAAAAGTTAAGAATAAAAAACCCTCCAAGAAGTTATGGGTCAAGATTAGAAATTGATGCAGCTACATATTCATGGGACGATCTCCAAAGAAATAAGGTATTGCAACCAATTGGGAAATTTGATGAAGATGACCCAATAAAATATTATCTAAATGGAGTTGCTCTTACTGCAAACGGTTTAATAGAAACAGCAGATGGAAACTTGGTTTTCCATTATAAAAGAGGAGGAGCAAAACAGGGTTCTATTCATACTTTTGGGGGTTATGTTACTAAAGAAGATATAAACATAGGAGGAATTAGAGAAGCTGTATTAAGAGAATTAGAGGAGAAAGAAGAAGTTGGCTTAAAAAGAGAAGAAATGAAAGCAACAGCTCTTTTTGGCACACCTAACAAAAAGCCGTCTATTCTCTGGGATTTCGGAACAGGAGCAATATATTGTATAGTAAAAACATCGTTAAGCTCTAATGAAATACAAGAGAGAGTTAATAGCATTCCCGAAAAAGGAGAAAGTTTAGTGAAAAACTTATACGTTATTCCATTAGATAACATCAAAAATTTACAAACCGAAAAGAATGTTCATCCGCAAACGAAACAAGTTGTTCCGACAATAATTGAAATGTATGAATAATATTGATTTTAGAAATATAAGAGCGATGGGTTTTGATTTTGACGGCACGCTTGTAAATTCTTTAGACGCCAAAATAAAGAATGCAGGAATTGTTTTTTCCGAAGTATTGAATATCCCACAATCATTAGTAGTAAAAAAATACAAAAGATATTCAGGAGTATCCAGAAGGTCTTTATTTGACAATATCTCTTTAGATATAATAGGAAGAAAATTGGAAGAGCAGGAATACGAAATTCTTGACAGAAAATTTGATGAGAAAAATTCCATAGTATACACTAGAAATATAATCTATCCAAATACCTTGGAAACATTAGACATT
>CAYIOA010000013.1:0-8442 GCA_964364885.1 Candidatus Woesearchaeota archaeon | reverse complement strand
CCGATTGGAATAACGAACACAACTTCAAAAGAAAAATTGATTAATGCTGGAGCAGGAGTGGTTATATCAAAAATAAATGAGCTTATTAATATGTTAGGCAGAAAACATAAATCTATTTAAACGCCTTGTATATAAAAGTTTAAAAATACTCTTATAATCCATGTTAATGAAAACATCATTTGCAATTGAGAGAACAACTGACGGAATCTCTCTGCGCAGAAGCAAGGTTGAAAAATTATTAGGGGTTAATTTCTTAGAAGGTTTATGCTCAGCTGACAAAACAAGCCCTGAAAATTACTCTTCAATGAGAAGCAGAAAATTCTATAATGACAATATTATTAAACCGTTAGTAAAAAGTGGAAAGATTGGCGACGGAACCTCCGATAAATTTGACGACAGAAAATTAAGATTCCACTCTGCAATAATCAATAAAGGAATACTGGAAATTAGAACAGGAATTAGTTATTATCAAGCCCATAAAGAAATAGTTAAAAATACTAAAACAGAAAATGAAAGGCTTAAAGCAAGAGGCTTAAATTTTCTTGAAGATGAATATGCTTTTTTTGAGCGCCCTATTGCTGTTGCAGCAGCTTTAATCACAAACGAGGGCTGCGTTTTTCTAGGAGAAAGAGCGAATGTTAGCACGTATGTTGGCTCACTAAGTTTAGCAGCAGGTTATATTTCCTATACAGACGAGCTAAATACTATAAACCCTGAAAAAGAGGCAAGAAGAGAAGTTGAAGAAGAAATAGGCGTAATAGAAAGAGATATAATATCAATGAAATTCGTCGGTCTATACACAAATCCGGATTCAGGAGTTGTTGATTTTACTTATCTCGCTCCAATAAGAATGAGCAACAAAGAATTGCTTTCTGCTTGGGAAAAAGCAAAAGACAAAGAGCACAGCAGAAAAATACAAATACCCGATTACTCCGCATTGCAGCACCTTCTTAAAACAGGCTCTCTAAAAAAAACTGATAAAAAATTTAATTTAATGCATTCCGCAAGAGGCGCACTGCAAAGTATAAGACTCGGGGAAATTAACGATTAATTCTAGCAGATCAATTCATACACACAAAGAACATAAATCTATTTAAACAACCTGCAAATCATAAAAACAATAAATCTGAAAAAGATATGGTAGACTTAAAGCATAAAATCGCTGTTTTCGGTCTTGGCTACGTTGGCCTCCCTTTTACAGCAGCGCTTGCTCATGTAGGATACAAAGTTATTGGTGTAGACGTAAATAAAGAAAGAATAGAGATACTAAAAAAAGGCGAAGTTCCGTTTTACGAGCCGGGCATTAAAGAAATACTTGAAAAAAATAAGGAGAAAATAGAGTATACAACAGACAGCGCATACGCCTTAAAAAATTCAGATGTTATATTTCTAACAGTTGGAACTCCTCTGGATGAAAACGACGAGCCGGATTATACGCAGATAGATTCATGCATCAAAGAAATTGGTAAAGGCCTGAAAAAAGATGATTTAATCATATTAAAATCAACAGTAGTTGTTGGCACTACTGAAGAAAGAGTTGCTCCGAAGTTAGAAGAAATCTCAGGTATGAAAGCAGGAGAGGATTTTCATCTCGTATTCTGCCCTGAAAGAACAATTGAAGGTCTTGCCTTGCACGAAATATACAACCTACCGAAAATAATCGGAGGAATAAATAAAGAAAGCTCTCTTCATGCTCAAAAGATATTAAAGAAGCTGGGAAGCAGAACAAATATAGTCTCTTCCCCAAAAGTAGCAGAAATGTGCAAGCTCGTAGACAATTTATACAGGTCAAATAACATTGCATTTGCAAACGAATTAGCAGAGTTATGCGAAAAAATAGGTATACGTAGCTCTGAAGTTGTCTCTACAGTAAACGACTCATATCCAAGAACAAAAATTTTCAATCCAGGTCTTGGTGCAGACGGTCCTTGCTTGTCTAAAGACCCGATTATTTTCAGGCACTCTGCAATCAAGCACAAAGTAAAAACTCCTGTAACCGACGGCTCTATAATTCAAAATAAACTATCCACATCAAGAATAGCAGAGATGATAAAACACCACATACTAAAAAACAACCTGGAAAAAATCAATCTGTCAATAATAGGACTCGCTTTCAAAGGTTTCCCTGAAACAGATGACCTAAGGGGCTCTCCTGCAATGAAAATATTGGACATATTGGAAAAAGATAATATCCGCTTAGATTCTATAAAATTATTTGATCCTCTGGTAAAGAAATTCAGAGATTACCAGTTGTCAAATAGCATTTCAGAAGCAATAGAAAACGCGAACATCATACTATTTTTAACAAATCATCCAAAGATTATGAATCTCGAGTTTGAGCATCTCCTGGAAAAAACAAAAAACCCGGTTTTTATAATTGACGCTTGGGGAAACATAAACTATGATGAAATCCCGAAAGGAGTTCATTACTTTAGAATTGGACACGGATATAACTAGTATCTTAGTCAATCACAAGAGGTCTTGTTCTAATTAAATTTTTAGGAGGTAAAATAGGATATAAACCTAGCTGGAGCAAAGTTGGAGCATAAATAACAGAATAACTTCATTATCCAGAGTCTTTAGAGTTTCTTGTTCGATATGGTCTTCAGTTATTATATTATATAGCATCTTATATGATCGATTCAACTTTGTTTATGAATTGATAGGCGTCTTTCTTTATGCTCTCAACAATTTCTTTTGTTGTTTGTTTCGTTACACTATATTGTGCAATTTCTCTTTTGTGTCTTGCTTCAGAGAGTTTTTCTATCTCTTCTTTTTGTAGTATTGCATTTTTCAGCGAAGTAACATCTTCCTTTGCCAGTATTTTCTTGAGGATAAACGATTCTTCAAGAATTGTTATCGTTGCAATATGATTCTTGCTTCTAAATCCAAGTTTAGCAATTAAAGCCAATGCTGAAGAATACATTGCGTAATATCCGCAAATGACGACCCATTCATCGCTGTTATATTCTGAAGGAATTTTAAGCAACTCTCTTGCTTTTTTATTTTCATTAACATTTGAGAGAATACTCATGGTTATAATGTTATTTCTAGCCTTTTGTAAATATTTAGTTGCAAGATTTTTTACAGAGCTGTCTCTTGCAATAAATCCCTGTTCGATCAATCTCTTTACATTATTAGCCATCTTTATACACCCAGTAATAAAAATTATCGTCTCCCTTGAATACTATTGAATACATCTTTAAATCGTGCCAGAGTTCTGGATTATCTTTCTTTATGTTTGGGAATTCCTGCATTGATAGAACTATGGGAGAAAAATTAAGCCCGTATTTGTGTTTTAATGATCCGATAAAGCTCTCTACTTCTTTTTCTTTACTAGGAAAGCACGTGATCATTAGATCAACATCGCTTTGCTCAGTTTCTGTTCCTTTTGAATAACTTCCAAACAATATTACGCCCAATGAAAAAGGATGATTTTCAACTTCCTGAATTGATTTATAGATAGTTCTATGTTTTCTAATAAAATCAACTTCTCTTTGAAGCATATATCTGTTAAAGCCCAAACTATAAGAGTATGGGGTATCTACATCAAGGAAGTAAATAAGAGTTTTTCCTTTTTGATTTTCAACAACAATCTTTTTTTCAGTTAAAGATTTTAATGCAGAATTAACTCGCTCATAAGAATAATCTACTCTTTCTTGAATCTCTTTAATTGTCATTTCCTCAGCTTCTGGAAAAAATGCAGAAATTATAGTTCCTTCTAAATGGGATATTTCCAATTCTCCAAAAATTGCACGAAAACCTTCTTCTTGTTTTCTTTTAATTTTTACCATCTTCTTTACTATCGATATTTCAATAATATTATTGATATTTCAGTATTTATATATGTTGTGGTTTAAGAATTAGTCAATCACAAGAACCTCTTTGCTTTAGCTGAGAGATGAATTGCGCAAACATTTTTCCAAAAAATTGACACCTTTCTCTTATCATACAAATTAAGTATTATATTACCATAAATAGTAAGGTTTATAAGGAAAATTTCATACATATTAAGTATAACTTAGGGTGTGTAAAAAGAGGAAAAATAATGGTAATTATAAATCATAATTTAATTGCAATTCTGAGAGCCAAATTTCGTATTCTTAAGAGCAGGTTGTCTCTGCACACCCTAAGGAATCTCAATTCCTCTGAGGCAAATCTGCTCTTAATTTTTTCATAATATGCTGAAGAAAATAAAAGATTTGGAAACGAGCAAAGAAAAAACAGCCAAGCAGATAAGTCTGGCTGAAAAATACAAGAAAGAAGCAATAAATAAAGTGCAAAAACTAGCTGCAAGATACAGCATAGGAGAGATTAATTACAACGACTACTCCAGCGAAATAAGAAAATCCTTCGGAGAAAAAACACCACAGCAATGGTCAGATTACTATGATTCATACATCGCCTCTAAAAAAGATATTCTAAAAAAAGAGCAGAGAGAAATAACCAAAGAAAAAATAAAAAAAATAGGACTAATTTTTATCCTGCCAGCTTTAATTTTAATTATTTTATCAACTGCATTTTATACCTCAAAATCCAGTATAACAGGCCTGACAGTAGAAACAATAAAAGAAACCTATGAGCAGGAAATAAACTTAGATTTTGATTCCAGTTCAAGTTACGACTGGCATCCAGAGCATTCAGGAGTTCTTAACTCAATAAAGCTGTCCGGCGAAATAGAAGGGAGCGGAGCAGTTAAAGTGTATCTGGATAATCTTCTAGTCTTAGACAGCTCAAAACTGGAAAAGCCAAACACTCCTTCAATAACAGGAAACTCAATAGAAGAAGCAGAAGAAAATTCCAGCCCTCAATCTGCAACTGAAAAAAAAGAAGAGCCGCAAAAAACAGAAGAATCGAAAGAAAATATAGAAGAAACAGCAGAAGAACAAATTCCTCAAGAAGAAGAAAATAATGAAGGCAAAGGAATTCAAGAAAACCAGAAAAATCAAACAGAAAAAGAAGAAATTGAAAATAAAGAAACAAAAGAGTCTATAATAAAATTCTCAGGTGTATGTGAAGAAACCTGTAATCTAGAAAGCATGAACTTGACTAAGTCATCATATAATCTAAGAATAGAGGTTTCAAATTCAAAAATTAAGCTGACAAAAATAAAATACGAGATATTAAAAGAGGAAGTTAAAGAAGAAAAGGGAGAAGCTAATTTAACAAGCCCTCCAGAAGAAAAAACAAAGGAAGAATCTAAAGAGATAAAGGAGGAAAAAGAAGAAGAAACAAACAAAGCTGACGCAGAGCAAAAAAATGAAACAGAAAAAGAAGAAATAACAAGCCCTCCTAAGCTGATAGAAAATATCCCTGATATAGAAATAGAAAAAAATAAATATCTTGATATAGAATTAACAAATTATTTCTCGCAGGCAGAGCAGTATTACATGCAGCAAGTTGAGAATATTTCAACTTCCTTTTCAGACAGCACAATTAGAATCCAGCCGGACAAGGAATTCATAGGAACAGAAACAGTAAAAATCATTGCAGAAAACAAATTCGGAAGTGTAGAAAGCAATCTCTTCAATATCTCTGTCTCAGATTTAGTAACTGCCCCTATATTATTAAAGCCAATTCCAGAAACAACAATCCAGAAAAATTCCTATGTAGAAATAAAATTAGAAGAATACTTCTCAAACGCAGAGCAGTTTTATCTGCTCCAAACACCAAACATCTCAACCACTATATACGATCATACAATCAAGCTCATTCCAGAAAAAGATTTTGTAGGAATAAAAACAGCCAAGATTATAGGAGCAAACCAGCATGGAGCTACGGAAAGCAACTACTTTAATATTACAATAGAGGAATATCTGCTGGAAACAAAGCAAATAAGGAATGCTTCTGCGAATATATCAACACTCCAGTATAAGTCTGTAATCAACAGACCTCAAAAATGGCTCAAGATTGTTGAAGCAGAAAACATAACCGATATAGAAGCTTTAACTTTAGAGCTTCCAAAAACATCCGAGAATATTTCAATTAAGACAGGAGCAGAAATTCAGGAAGCTTTGCTTGAATTGGAGGAATATGAATCTCTTATCGAAAGCGCTGACAAAGAAGATTTAGTTTCAGGAGTCATTACAGGAAATGTGGCTTATGACATAAACTCAAGCGAAGGAATTTTAACCAAGCTCTTAAGATGGTTTAAAGGCATTACAATTACTGGAAATGTCATCCAAGAATCAGAGCTGAAAGAAGAAATAACCGAAACAAACGAAAGCAGAATAATTGATATAGGAAATATCGCTCTAAGAACACAAGAAACTAAAATAGCCCTCGAATATTACACTCAAGGACCTGCATCGCTTGAAGAAAATATTCCAAGAGGAAAAAGAATTGTTGTCTCCTCCCCAGATGAAGAGAATTACACCGATATTCTCGCCTTCTCCGAAATTCCTGAAATTTTCAAAATTGGAGATGAAAACAAAATAAAGATTTATTGGCATGAGCAGGCGCAGTTCATTAATTTTTCATCATCAGACCTTGATAACAACGGAAAATTAGACTACGTTGAATGGGTTGTTCCTCATTTGTCAAACCAGACATTCGACGTTATTTTAATAACAAAAGCAGAGCACCTCGACCAAAATAAAGAATTTTTAACTGACATATACAATGAAGTAAAATCTCTTGACAACATCTGGAGCGAGACCATACCGGGCGAGCATTACATAAGAGTTACTTTCGAAAAAAATCTGACAAAAAATAGAGATATTACTCTCTATCCTAGAGTTGTAAACGGCAACCCAAAAATAGAAGTGTACGAATCTAACAAAACAGAGCTTATTGCCGAATTCGTAGAAATAAATTCAAACAAATATAACACAATTTTCCTAGACGGAAGCAGCGGGGCAGGCTTGCAAGACTCCCAAGATACTTTCGACCTTAAAATAATCAACGGAGATATCGAAATAAATCATATCATTGACCCTGTCACGCTTACTATTGACGGAAATACTGTTTTATGCGGAGAAGTTGCAAACTATACTGATATTTACATTATGAATGGTGGAAATTTAACTATCTGCTCAAAAAACAGCACCGCAACATTCGGATGGATAAACATTACTCTCGGAAATAATGGAAACTTCACTGTCGCGCCAGGCGGTTATATTAACGGAAGCGAAGCAGGGGCTATTGGTGGCCCTGGCTGTAGCACTAGTGCGTGTAAGGCAGCACAAGGAACAGACGGACCGACAAGAACTGCAGGGAGTATGTCGCGAAATGCTAATCTCCGAGGCGGAGGCGGAGGAAATAAAACTGCTACGACTGCTTCTAGTGGCGGCGGTGGAGGAGCCTTTGGCGGGATAGGAGGAACTGGAGGAAATAGCAGCACTACCGGAACAAATAAGGGAGGTGTTGGGGGTAATGCAAGTTACGGCGGTGGTGGTAATGAAACTCTTGTAGTTGGTTCAGGCGGCGGAGGTGGAGCAGGAGATACTGCTAGAAGAGGGGGAGCAGGAGCAGGAGGAATAAAAATAAATGCAGGCAGTGGAATAATTGACATCAAGGGAAAAATAAATGTAAACGGAAGCGACGGAGTTGGAGGTTCTGGCGGAGATGAAGGTGGAAGCGGAGGAGGGAGTGGAGGGCACATTATTCTAAAAGCAAGATATATTGATATAAGCAATTCGGTGTTGAATGCTGTTGGAGGCAATGGAGGCTCTGCTACTGGAACAAGCGACCAGTGTGGAGGCGGAGGTGGAGGCGGAGGAAGGATTCTAATTGTCAATGAAACTGGATATAATGCGTCTATGATAGCAAATGTTGAGCCTGGTAGCGCTGGCGCGAGCGTTTGTGGCACAGCCCCGACAGGAGGCAGTGCAGGAACAGTCACGTTTAATTCATCACACATTTTTCCAGAGATAGCTGCTCCTAATGTCACAATTATTTTTCCGTTAAATAAAACATATGGCAATGCAAATATTCCTTTGTTGTTTAATGTCTCATTGAATGAAGTAGCTGGCACAGTTCTATTCAGTTTGAGCAATGGCTTGAAAAATATGACAACTGAAACATTAGGAAATAATTATTACACAAATACAACTAACGATAGTATTGCAGACGGAGCTTACGTATTCAGCGTGTACGCGAACGACACACTTGGAAATAGAAACTACACGGAGAATATTACTTTCTCCATAGATAGAAGTTCTCCGTCCTTGATAACAATAACTAATCCAACTCCAGAAGGAAAGAACTATACAACTGCAATATCGACTAATAATCCAGTAATATTCAACATAACTGTGAGCGAGAATGTTAGTGCGACATATTCATTAGACTGGGGAAAGAATAACGTATCAATGAACGCAAATACAACTGATAGTGAATTCTGGGCGACAAATACCTCAATCGCGAATGGGAATTATACTGTTAATTTCTTTGTGAATGACAGCTATAACAACAGGAATTTAACATTAAACAGGACTTTTG
>CAYIOA010000012.1:10100-18265 GCA_964364885.1 Candidatus Woesearchaeota archaeon | reverse complement strand
GCAACAGTTAGACCTGAATTGTTAGCTCCATTTGCACAATTAAGAAAGAAACTTTAAATCTGTTCATAGTTTAATTATTATAATTTTCATTCTCACAATCAATTCAACGTGTGTATTAACTAAATAGTAACAATAAAGCCAAAAGGTTTTTAAACCACTAAAATATAAAGAAATATGAGAAAAATAACAAAGTCAATGGTTTTAATATTGTCTATTTTAATGTTAACGCTAAATCTCTCCTCGGCTCTAATTATTAATTCAGTAACCACAGACACATTGACACCTGGACAGGAAGGAATAATTCGTATTGAAATAGAAAACCCATTTGATGACAAAGTTGAAGACGTTTCTTTAAACTTGCAGTTTACAAATCTCCCCTTTATCCCAATTGGCTCGTCTGAGCAGTCAATTGAAGAAATAGAGGACAATGAAGAAGAAGTTTTTGTTTATAGAATAAAATCATCCAGCAATATAGCCCCCGGAGATTATGAGATTCCATACACATTAAAATATGTAATAGACAGCGTTGAAAAATCCAGAATAGGAGCAATCGGCGTTAAAGTTCAGGCAAATCCGGATTTATCATTTAGCATCTCAACTGAAAACCCTGTTCAGAACAAGCAGGGCTCAATAACATTAAAGATAGTCAACAAAGGATTCTCAGATGCAAGATTTGTCTCAATAAAGGCGCTTCCTGAAGGATTCACACTTCTCTCTGAAGATGAAATATACATAGGAACAGTTGACTCCGATGATTTTGAAACAGCAACATTCGATGTAATATTCCAAAACCAAAATTCAGACTTCGTTGCAGTTGTTGAATACAAAGACTTTGAAAACAAGAAAATAATTGAAAACGTGAACCTTCCAATAAAAGTATATTCAGAGGAGAAAGCAATTGAATTAGGAATAACGCCGAAAAATAACACTTTAATTTATGTCGCAATAGCTATAGCAATAGTTTTCGTGATAATTCTCTGGCGTGTTCTCAAAAAACGTAGAAGATTAAAAAGAAGTTTGCGTAACAACGGGAGTTAATTCCCATGCTCAAAGACTCTTTTTTTCTTGCAGTTAGGAATGTAAGAAAAAGAGGAATCCGCTCATGGCTTACAATGTTGGGAATCTTCATAGGCATTGCAGCAGTTGTTTCTTTAATCTCTCTCGGTCAGGGTCTGCAAACCGCAATAACAGGGCAATTTGCAACATTGTCAACAGACAGGTTAGTTGTCTCTAATGCCGAAACTGGTTTTGGTCCTCCCGGAAGCACAGCAATAAAAAAACTAACAGAGCACGATTTAGACATAGTGAGCTCAACACCAGGAGTAAAAATAGCTGCCTCGCGTTTAATAAGAATTGTAAAAGCCGAGTATAACTCTCTAAGCGGTTTCGAGTTTGTAGGAAGCGTTCCAAAAGATAAAGAAGGAGCGGAATTACTATATGACTCGTTCAGCATAAAAGTAGAAGAAGGAAGATTGTTAGAATCAACAGACAGAGGAAAAGTTGTTCTTGGCAGTGATTTTATTGCAAATAATCCTTATGATAAACTGCTCCGCGTAGGCTCGCAGCTCAAAATTCAGGGAAAGAATTTTGAAGTCATCGGAATCTTAAAACGCGCCAGCACATTCCAGCTTAACAGCGTCATATTAATGCCTGAAGAAGATTTAAAAGAGATTCTTAAAATTGGAGATGAAATAGATTTAATAGCAGTTCAAGTAGAAAACCCAGATGAAATAGAAAGAGTAGCAGAAAACATAGAGCGCCGCCTAAGAAAAGACAGGGATGAGAAAGAAGGTGAAGAAGACTTTTCAGTTCAAACACCTGTTCAAGCCATAGAGTCAGTTAACACAGTTCTTGATATTGTAAACATAGTTGTTACAGGAATAGCTGCAATTTCCTTATTAATAGGAGGAATAGGAATAGCAAATACAATGTTTACTTCAGTTCTTGAGCGAACAAGAGAAATAGGAGTTATGAAATCAATAGGTGCACAGAACAAAGATATTTTATCTATCTTCATAATTGAATCAAGTCTTCTTGGTTTAGTCGGAGGAATTGTAGGCGCAGCAATTGGTTTGTCATTGGCGCTCGTTGCTTCCTCTTTTGCAAATTCCTTTCTTGGCGAGCCAATCTTTCAAGTCACCCCCTCAATTCCTCTTTTGTTAAGTGCAATTTCTTTTTCACTAGCCATAGGCATCCTGTCAGGAATTATTCCAGCATACCAAGCTTCCAGATTAAATCCAGTGGAGGCATTAAGAAAATGATTCTAGAAGAATACTTAAAAAATCTGGAGCATTGTCCTGATGAAAGCCTTCCTGATAATTTCGGAATATCAGACAATTGGCCCATATTCCTAAGAGCAAACGCAAACGAATTAGTCCGAAATTTGCGAGAGTCGGGAAAATACCGTTTAATAGATATAAGAGAGGGAAAAGCGAGAAAAAGATATACATTAAACTACCTTCCGGGAACAGTAAAGTTGAAAATTTTTAATAGGTTGTTGCACATATACCTTACAGGAAGAGGACAGGAAAAAACATTTGAGGAGCATGTCCATTCTGAAAGACAAATAGAAAATTACAACACAACACTTGTCTTAACGCCCTATCAAAAAAAGAAAATTCCTCTGCTTACCTGGCAAAGAGCATTGGTAATTGTCATTAACGATATCGCAGGATACATTGCCCAAAAAAATATTCACGCATGCTTTCCGCGCTCACTCAGCTGGCATGAGAAAGACTTATCAAAAATTGTTTATTATCCAACGGAGGGAAATAATGAAACTGGAATATTTTAATATTGCGCTGAAGAACATGAAGAAAAGGCGTTTGCGCTCATTCTTAACATTGCTCGGAGTTCTTATTGCAATAGCAACTATCTTTGTATTAATCGCTCTTTCTTTAGGATTAGAAGCAGCTGTCCAGGAGCAATTTCGCTTGTTAGGTACAGACAAATTTTTTATCCAGCCAAGAGGGCAATTAGGCGGTCCTGGAACAGGCGGGGCAGCAATGCTGACTCAAAAGGACGTTGAAGTAGTAGAAAAAGTTCCAGGTATCAAAGAAGTTTCAGCATGGGTGGCTGCAAGCGCCAAAATAGAATACAAAGATGAAATACGCTTCATTACTATAGTTGGAATAGACTTAGATACCTCAGATTTATTTATAGAAACAGGAGCTTATGAAGCAGAAGACGGCAGAACAATAAAAAAGGGCGACACAAAAGACATCATGATTGGCTCTCAATACAAGCATAATAACTTCTTAGGAGAGCAGGTAAAAGTCGGGGACAATATTCTAATCAACGATGTTCCGTTCGAAGTTCAAGGAATTATCGAGCCAATTGGCAATCCCCAGGACGATAGATTAATCTATATGCCAGAAGAAGAATTTAGGCAGCTCTTCAAAATTCCAGAGAGAGTAGACACAATTGTTGCTCAAGTAGACAAGAATGAGGAAGTAAATGAAGTTGCAGAAAGAACAAGGAGAAAGTTAGACAGCTCAAGAAACGTAGACGAAGAAAGCAGAGATTATTCAGTTCTGACTCCGGAAGAGCTGTTAGAAAGTTTCGGAACAGTTCTTGACATTGTAACAGCTTTCCTTATCGGCGTAGCAGCAATATCACTTTTAGTCGGAGGAATAGGAATAGCAAACACAATTTACACTTCAGTTCTTGAGCGAACAAGAGAAATAGGAGTTATGAAAGCAATAGGCGCGCAAAACAAAGACATTTTATCAATATTTCTAATTGAGTCAGGTCTTTTAGGTCTTGTCGGAGGAATTATCGGCGTCATAATAGGAATATTAATCGGCAAAGGCATTGAGTATTATGCAATAAATTTTCTGGGCACAAAGCTTCTTCAAGCTCCAACTCCAGTTTTTCTCGTTATAGGATGTTTGCTATTCGCCTTCCTCGCAGGCGCAATCTCAGGTATTTGGCCGGCTTATCAGGCCACAAAAATCAAGCCAGTTGAAGCCTTGAGATATGAATAGACAAAAAATGTCAGAGAACTTTTAACATCATCAAAAAGTTTAAAAACAGAAATTTCTATCTTCAGACATGGCAAGACCATTTGGACAGAGATTACACGCAGGTTATACAATGCTTAGTGCAGGCGACGATTCTTTTGCACAGCCCCATACACGCTCTTCAGAACTTCCAGAAGGAACACATAGTGAGATAACTCCTCCTTTATATCCTCTTGAGGAAATAACTGGCCAAGAAGTGTTTGGGTTCTCCTCAATCAAAGATTACACAGAAAGAGCTCACACACATTCATCCAGAATTTTAAATCCAGGCGCTGTTGTAAACTATATGCTTAGTGAAGACCGTAAAGGAGAAAGAGGCGGTCTAACACACTAACCGAAACCTATAAATATACTATTCTCTAATAATAATTAATGGCGCGAGCGAAGGTTGAAAGAAAAGAGGCATGGTTCAGGATTCTAGTTCTTATTGTAACTGGAATAATTCTCAGTGCATGGAAAATTGTGATATTTATTATATCAATACTAAACTGGCTAATTACGCTGTTCTCAGGAAAGAGAAATAAAGACCTCGCAGAATTCTCAGAATACTGGAACACAGAGACCTACAAATTCCTGCGCTACTTGACGTTTGTATCAAATCAAAGACCATTTCCATTTAGCGGTCTAGAAAAGATAAGTAAGTTTACAAGACAGTAATATTTTCTCCCTGTAATCTAAACATCGTTCTACAAACAGCACGAAAAAACCGAATGTTTTTATAGTTCTTTGCGCATTTAATCTAACAAAAGATGGTGAATGTCAGGGAATTGCAGAAAGCCGCAGATGTATTAAGAAGGGATGTTATTTTAATGACCAGCAAAGCTGGAAGCGGGCATCTCACCTCATGCTTGTCCTGTGCAGAGATTATGTCGGCATTATTCTTTAATGAAATGAAATACGACATAAAAAATCCGTTTCAAATAAACAACGACGAGTTTATTTTAAGCAAAGGCCACGCCGCCCCAATATTATATGCCTGCTTAAATAGAAGTGGTTGCATAAAAGACGATTTAAGCGACTTGAGAAAATCAAAAAGCAGATTAGAAGGTCATCCAATGCCTTCTTTAGAATGGGTTAAAGTTGCAACCGGCTCTTTAGGACAAGGATTGTCTGTCGGTATTGGAATGGCTCTGGCAGGAAAATTGCAAAAAAGAAAATTCAGAGTTTTTGTCTTAGTTGGAGACAGCGAGATGTCAGAAGGCTCCAATTATGAAGCAATGCAATTAGCTTCACATTATAAATTAGATAATATATGCTTGATAATAGATGCAAATAGGTTGGGGCAGAGAGGCGAGACTATGGCTGCCAATAATGTTAAAATCTACGAGCAGAGATTTAAGTCATTTGGTTGGTCAAGTGAAATTATAGACGGACATAACATATCAGAAATACTCAGCTCATTATCAAATACAAAAAGCTCTGGGAAACCCTCAGCAATTATTGCAAAAACTCTAAAGGGAAAAGGGGTTTCTTTTATTGAAGATAAAGATGGATGGCATGGCAGAGTGCTAACAAAAAAAGAAATGGATTTAGCCCTAAGCGAAATTCCAGAAGTTAAATTTCCTAAAATAACAATTAAAAAACCTGAAAAAGGAAAAGCCAAGAGAATCGAGTTTAATAAAATCCACTCTAATTCTTATGAAATAGGTGCAGAAGTTGCCACAAGATTTGCTTATGGAAAAGCGCTCGCTCAGCTCGCGAAAGCAAGAAAAGATGTAATAGCAATTGATGCAGAAGTGAGCAATTCAACTTACAGCGAAGAAGTTAAAAAACAAGCGCAAGAGCAGTTTATAGAAGCATACATCGCAGAGCAAAACATGATTTCCATGGCTCTTGGATTGTCTAAAAAAGGATTCAATGTTTTCGCATCCACTTTTGCAGCATTTTTGACAAGAGCGCATGATCAAATTAGAATGGCTTCTTTGTCAAATGGAGATTTTACAATTTGTGGCTCGCACGCAGGAGTTTCTGTTGGGGAGGACGGGCCTTCACAAATGGGCTTAGAGGATATAGCTTTATTTAGGTCAATACCAAACAGTTCTATCTTTTACCCATCTGACGCGCTATCAACAGAAAAACTTGTTGCTCTTGCAGCCATAACTAAAGGAATCAAATATATACGAACAACCCGCCCAGGAACACCTGTAATTTACAAGCACAATGATGAATTTCCATTGGGAGATTTTAAAATAGTAAGAGAGACACAAAAAGATAAAGTTGTTTTAATCGGCTCTGGAATTACCGTTTTCGAGGCGCTAAAAGCAAGAGTAATGCTAAAACAATATACTATTGAAAGCGCTGTTCTTGATTTGTACTGCATTAAGCCATTCGATGCAAAAAAGTTTATTGAATTTGTTGAAAAGCACGGAAAGAAGGTTGTTATCGCAGAAGATCATTACCCAGAAGGAGGAATAGGAGAGATGTTAACTAATTTAGTTTCAAACACCGGAATAATAGTTGAAAAACTAGCCATTAAAGAAATTCCTCATTCTGGAAAAAAGGATGAGTTGCTTGCAAATTATAATATTAACGCAGAGGCAATCATGAAAGCTGCAAAGAAGTTAGTTAAAGGCTGATTCTTCATCTTCTCCAGTAGCAACAAAAAACCTGCGTCGTTACATAATAATCTTTATATAAAACAAAACGATTGGAAAGTATGCATAAAAACACGAAAATTATATTATTTGTATTAACAGCATCAATTCTTGTTATTTCAACAGTTATTGCAATGACAGACCTTAATTTAAACAGAGTTCCAACAACACTTGACTCAAAAAAAGAGTATCGCTCCTGCATGACAGAACTATCGCTTCAAAAACAAAGATGCTACTTAGGAGCAAAAATAAAACTTGAAGAATGCAGGTTTGAAATATTGCAAACAGTTTTTTCTAAAAATAAGACCGCGGCAAAAGACCTGAGGCTCGCTTGCAGAAACGATTACAAGAAAGAGATAAATAACTGCAAAGAAGAAACTGCTCAAAATAGAGAAACTTGCAGACAGCTTAAAATACCTCAAGTTTTAGACCCGTATCTCGGAGCTTCTTGTTTAGATAACAGCGAATGTCAAGAAAAAGAGACCTGCGTATGTCTGTTGCCTAAAGAATGTTTAGACCAAAAAGAAGAAATCTGCATGTCTTTATGCGAGAGACATTGCGTGCCAGAGTCATTTTTAAGCAATATGCAAAAAGACTAATGATTCTTCCCAATTCTTTTGATTTTCTCAACTTCAGCCACCATTCTTTTTAATTCCTGGGCGTAGCTTTCAAGCTGCATTTTTAATTGAACTCTCGCTTCCTCAAATCTCTTAATTTGCTCTCCAATAACCTCAATAGTTTCATTAATACTCTTTTTAATAACAACACCTGCCCCGACCTGCACAAATAATTTTTTATCTTTCAATTCACTTTTAGCATAAACTCCTTTGCCAAGAGATGCAAGAATCTCTTTATTGTCATTTTTATCCAGAACTCTTAAATCCCCGGAAAATTGCTCTAACTCTTGAATTTGCTCGTTCACAAATTGAAGCCGGCTTTCTATTTCTTCTGACTGTTGCTGGAGCATTGCCGCCCTATAAACAATATCATCTTCCATTCAGAACATTAAATATGGGAACTTTTAAATCTATCATATAACTCTCTCTATCATCCAAATTTCTATTTTCTCCATAAAAAATTTCTCGCTGGAAAGAACTTTATATTTCATCTTTATCTTTCTCAGCATCTTATTAATTCTTTCTTTTGGTGTCAACGAAGACACCACAATCAAAATAGAGCCATTGCGATTCAAATAATTATCAACATCATTCAGAAATCTTACAATTATCTCATCTCCTCTTTCCCCTCCGCTTGTAGCCACTTTGCTGTCTTTATCTTCTCTTTCTTCCTCAGGAAGATAAGGAGGGTTAAACACAATCAAATCAAATTTTCCTTTTACATCAGAGAATAAATCCGACTTGATAGCTTTAATTCCTCTTCCTCTTAAAAATTCCACAGATTCTGTATCAATATCAACCGCAATAACCTCCTTAGCCCCGGAGGCAAATGCAGCATTTGCCTGAATACCGCTTCCGCTACCAATATCCAGGACTTTTTTCCCCTTTGCTAATTTTACAACCTCCTTCTCAAGCAAATAAGAATCTTCCTT
>CAYIOA010000012.1:0-10000 GCA_964364885.1 Candidatus Woesearchaeota archaeon | reverse complement strand
TATAAGACAAATCTAACCATCAAAAGAGAAACATACGGGATTAAAATCACATACTCTATCAATTCTCCTAGAAGGCCTTCAACTCTTCCCAAAAAGAAGAACGCAAGGAAAAATATAATTGTTAAAGTCAAAACAGAAAGATATTCTCTTCTTACCAGACTAAAAGAATTTTTTATGCTTTCTTTTAAGCTAAGATTATAAATCACAAGATAAAAACTGGAAAAACTGAAAAATATCAATATTCCAACAAGCAATAAGAAATAAATTAAAACAAATATAATCTGAGCAGATAAAATAGACAATTCAAGAAATCTTCCCGCAAACAAAGTTGTATAATGTGTAATCCTCCCGATTAAAGCAGATACAAAAGCTATAATAATAATTATGCAAAAGTTCCTAAAGAAGAATTTTTTAGCATCTAAAAAAAATTCCCTCAGCAAAGACCTCTTATTCTCAGCAGCATATCTGGAAATCCCTATCAAACCAGAAAATAAAAAAGCCATAGCTCCCAAAGTAAAAAGAGAAAGCAAAACAAACCAAATAGCTATAAAACTGCTATTATTGAGTTTATAATTGACAAAAACAGACAATTTAGACAATCCTCCAAGTACCAGCCAGAGTAAAATAGAAGGCCCGATAACCCAATATTTCTTATAAAAATCTTTTCCACTGTCAAAAAACAATTTAAAAAATTTTTCTCTTTCCATATTATAATAAATTATAGACCAAGTAACCGGCCGCTCCTAAAATCCCGATTACAATGATAACGAGGATTATAATAAAAGCAATTTTCCTGCCTCTTCCAATTCTTTTCTTTTCTTTTCTTTCTCCAGATATTGTAGGAAGCATGTCTGTTTTCATTCCCTCTTCTTTAGAGTTTTCAGAATAAATAATATCACTCGCCCCGCTTGTTATTAATTGAGCGGCAGCTTTCACTTCCTGCGGGTTATATCCAGAATTAATAAAGCTCTGCACAGCATCCTCAATAGAAGAGCCATGCGAGATAGCTCCCCTTAATCCAGCAGCAATATCATCCCTCATTTAACTATCTCCAATACTTGCTCATTCTGCATCAAATGAACACTTTTATTTAAAACATATCCCATTTCTTTGGCAAGCTCAGCTCCGGCAGTTGTTTTCTTCAAGTCGCCATGCGACGGAATAACGTGCTGCGGATTTGTGATTTTTATAAAATCTCTCAAATCTTCTCTCCCTCCATGGCCTGAAACATGAACATTATCAAAAATCCTAACCTGAGATTTTCTCAATCTCTTTTCCAGCTCCTCGCGGTTCGCCTCATTAATAGGAGTAGGTATGGTCTTAGAAGAAAAAATAATATGGTCCTCCTTAGAAAGTTGAATCGGCAGTTGCCCGCGCGCAATTCTGTCTAAAATAGATCCGGGCTCTCCTTGATGCCCTGTGCAGACAATTAAGTATCTCTTTTTATTCCTGCTGATATGCTTCAAAACTTTCTCAACCTGCCTTCTATAAGGATAAATTTTGACCTCCCTTGTAAAACCCGCCTGTCCAACTTTCTTGGCTGCAGAAACATATTTCCCAAGGCTTCTTCCCAAAAAGACAACCTCTCTGTTCAATTTTTTTCCAAACTCAGAAATTGTTTTTAATCTTGCAATATGGGATGAAAAAGTCGTGACAATGATGCCTGAATTTCTATTCTCAGTTGTAAAAAAAACATCTTCTAGCAAACCGCGGGCTATTTTTTCAGAAGGAGTTTTTCTGTCTTCACGAGCATATAAGCAGTCAACAATTAAAGCCCTCACTCCAATTCTAGAAAGCTCCTTTAATCTTTTATAATTAGGCGGCTCTCCCAATGTAGGAGTATTGTCCAGCTTATAGTCATTGGCGTATAAAACAATTCCCTCTTTAGTATGAACCGCTATCACACTGCTTTGTATAGTTGAATGAGTCATATTAATAAATTCAACCTTGTAGTTGCCGCTTTTACCTCTAATATTATATGAATTATTAAGATTAATGGAATAAATTTTATTATGTATTCTCTGTCCATTGTCCTTTACTAAGGTTTTTAGAACCTCCATTGTAAACGGCGTTCCGACAATTGGGGCGTTATAGCGGTAAGCATTATAAGGCAAAGCTCCAACATGATCTAGATGTGCATGTGAAATTAATAATGCCCGGACTTTATTTCTCAATCCTTTTTTATCAAAATAAATATCATCTGGCAAAGCTCCCAGCGCCCTCATACCCTTTTCAGTCGGTATTTTCTCGCGCTCCTCAACACCAACAATAGCTGGAAGAAACAAGCCGGAATCGAAAACAATAACATCCTCGTCAATCTCCAAGGCAGTCATATTTTTTCCAACTTCATTATACCCGCCTATCGTATGTATCTTCATCTTGCTCAATAGAAAACAATCTTTAAATAACTTTACTGCCCCTTGTAGCAAACTATAAATATCAAAATTCCCAATTCAAAAGATGGTCGAACATAAAAAACACAGAAACATATTATACACATTAGTAATTATCGTGGCAATCCTCCAGGTAGTTTCATTTACAGTTCTAATTATCCAGATGTCAAGGCTGGAGAGCAGATTAACCTCAGAGGTGCAGGGCGCAAAAGAAGAATCAAAAGAGTTTACAACCTCTCTTGTTGAAAGATATAACTCCCAGTATCAGGAGAATTTTAATGAAATTTCTCAAGTTCTGGTGCAGCAGAAAGAAAGTCTTGAGCAGCAGATAAAAGTGATTAAATCCTCCCAGCAGGATTTTTCAAGTATTGTTGAGGATGCAGTAAAAGGAGTTGTAACAGTTTCAACAGAAAAATCAATCGGCTCAGGTTTTATTGTAGATTCATCCGGATATATAATAACTAATTATCACGTTATAGCCGGCCAGGAAGACACAATAACTGTTCTTACCTATGCAAGAAAACTAGTCCCTGCAGAATACCTCGGGAAAGATGAAGAAAGAGATATGGCTTTGATAAAAATCCCCGGAGAATACGAATATCTGAAATTAGCAGACTCAGATACTCTGCAAGTTGGAAAAAAAGTTATAGCCATAGGAAATCCATTAGGATTGTCATTCACAGTAACAGAAGGGATTATCTCTGCTCTTAATAGGCGCGGTCCCAACGGTCTGCCGGAATATATTCAAACAGACGTTTCTCTCAATCCGGGGAATTCAGGAGGTCCTCTAATCGACACATCAGGAAGCGCTGTTGGAATAAATAATTTTAAAATAGGCGGAGCAGAAAGTCTTGGATTTTCTCTAGAAAGCAACGCAATCAGAGACAGTATAACAAAAATTACAAATTCTTCTTTATCACTAGAATGAAGCTAAAAATAAAATCATCTGCAAAAATAAAAAGAAGGCATTTACTGCTGGAGGCAAATAACCAATCAGAGGTAGAAAAAGCTATTTTAGACTACATAGGAATTCTGGGCTGGGCTAAAGCTGCCCCGATTTTTATAGATTCTAAATCAAATATTATCCTGTCGGTAAGTACGAAAGAATTAAGCAATGTTAGGGCGGCAATTGAACTCTCAAACTTCAGGATAAAAATTATAAAAGTCTCAGGAACATTAAAAGCTCTGACTAGATAAAATGATAAAAAGAGGAAAAAAAGCGCAAACAACATTCGGGCTGTCATTCGGCATGATATTTTCCATAATACTAATTATCGCATTTGTGTCAGTAGCATTTTATGCAATAGCACACTTTCTCTCTCTAAATAAATGCACTCAAGTCGGCTTATTTCTAACTGACCTCCAGAAAGAAATAGACCGCGCTTGGACTTCAGGCAGTTACAAAGATACGTTTGAAGGTTCGCTTCCCTCATCAGGTTTTTTTGCAGCAAAAATAACTCATGTCTGCTTTGGATTATTAACAAGCCCAACAGCCCCAGGTTCTAAATCAGAAGAGTTAAATTCCAAATTCGAGTCTTATTATTCTAATTCAGATTCAAACATTTTTCTCGAGCCTCCGGAAAGCGCATGTAATGGAAAATTAGCAAAAAAGAAATTACAGCACATTCAAACATCAGAGTTCTTTTGTCTTCCAGCTAATGGAAAACTCAGAGTCAGAATTGAAAAAGGCGCAACAGACACTCTGGTAGCTATAAAGAAATAAAATGATGAATAAAAAAGCATACGAATTCAGTTTCTCGTGGTTTTTCGCAATAATAGCCGGAGCAGTTATTTTATTCTTGGCTCTTTATGCAACAACAAAATTAGTAGGCACGTATAGATTACAACAGGATACTCTGCGAGGAAAAGAAATAGAGGTTTTGCTAAGCCCTCTGGAGACAAACCTCGAAGGAACAAGGGGCGTCGTTATCACAGTTCCTCAGGAAACAAGAATATCAAATAGATGCGATGAAAATTCAAAATTTGGCTCTCAGTATATCTCCGCGTCAATAAAATCATCAATTGGAAAAGAATGGGAAATATCTCCTGGAGCAGAAAGCAGCACGCACAATAAATATCTTTTTTCTGCCAAAACAACAGAAGGTAAAAAAGAATTTTATGCTTTATCCAAGCAGTTCGGCTTTCCATTTAAAATAGCAGATTTGATTATTGTCTGGAGTGATAAAGAAAACTATTGTTTTGTTTCTCCTCCTCAAGAAATAGAAGAAGATATCAAAGAAATAACACAAGACAACATAATAAAAAATCTAATAAGTGTAAATTCAGAAGCAGAATGCTCTCAAGACAGTATAAAAGTCTGTTTTAGAGAAACAGGCTGTGGCATAGATGTCTCGCTTGGCTCAAAAAGTGTAACAAAAAATGGCAAAACAGTATATTACGCTGAATCTTTCGGAAAAGAGGAGGAAAAATACTCTTTGTTATACGCTTCAATATTCTCAGAGCAGGAAATTTACGAATGTCAGATAAAACGTCTGGCTAAAAGAGCTTCTGAAATTGCTTCTTTAAACAAAGAAAAATCTCTCTATCTCACTTCAAAAGGATGCTCCTCCTCTCCAATTCTGCCTTCAGCTCTCACCGAGTATATCGCTAAAACACAACTAGTTATTTCAGCAAAAAATTCTCTGGAATTAAAAACACAATTAAATGCACTAGGCTCTTCAGCAGACTCTCTAAAAAATAAAAATGACCAGTTACGATGCCGGCTTTTCTAAAAAAGCCCAGCTAAAAATCCAGCAGATGGCTTTTGTTTTAGTCGCACTTATGATATTCTTCTCCTTAGTCGCACTAGTTTTCCTGTCAATATGGCTTTCAGATCTTAAAGGAAACACCCAAGAACTAAAAGACAAAGAGGCATTAGAAATAATAAGAAAAATCTCCGGAACTCCGGAATTCACATTCACTTCAAGCAGCGACTGCTCCTCCTGCATAGACCTTGATAAGGTAATAATGGCAAAATCCATGGATTCATACCAAAACTTGTTTAATTTAGATTATTTACTAATAGAGAGAGTTTATCCTCCAGCAACTGGCGGTGAATGCACCCGCTCCAATTATCCAAACTGCAATCAAATAACCATAATTAAAAAAACAGAAGATTACGGCTTGGCTCCAGGAGCATTTGTTACACTTGCCAGTTGGTCTTCAGAGAAAAATTCATTTAAATACGAGATAGGCAGAATATATGCCTCTGGCTACAACAATGAAAAATAGAAAAAAAGCGCAGGAGGAAATAGTAGGATTTGTTCTTATTATCCTAGTTGTTTCAATAGCTTTGTTTATATTAATCAGCTTGTTCTTAAGGCAGAGCAACTCAAGTGATAAAGTTGAAAGCGCAGATGCCTCGCAATTTTTAGACACACTTATCGAATATACCACGGAATGCACAACAAACGGTTATTCATATCTAGAATTAGACGAACTTATTGAAAAATGTCGCACAAACACTCTATGTTTCAATAATGAAAATTCGTGCGGCGTATTAAAAAGAACATTAGATGATATTATGGAAAAAAGCTGGCAAGTAGGCAAAGAAAGCAAAATAACCGGATATAAGCTAATTGTAAATTATGGCTCTTCTGAGATAATTTCGTTTAATGGTCCACTAGGCCCGACAATTCGTGGCGCAGAAAAGTCACTTCCAAACAAAATACTCATTTCTCTGGAACTCTCACTAGACTAAATCTTTACATGAATATGAACTGAATTAACATTAAGCACAGGTTTCAATCTCTCCCTTTTTCCAGTGTTCTCAGCAAGCATATCAATAAAACCGAACTTCTCTAACAGCTTTATATCTTCCCTAACAGACTTAAAATCTCTCTTAAGTATTCTTGCCAATTCATAAATAGAGCGCGGATTCTTGGTTTTAATCACATTTAACACTCTTGCTTTCTCATTGCTCAAAAGTTTCCTTAACAAAGACAAGCTTTCAAAGTCATATTCTTCTTTACTGCTGGAAAATCTCTTGAAGAAAGTGCTAAAAGTCCCTCCCTCGTCGACAAGTAGTATCTCTCTTACCTTGCTTTTTTCTGCCATTTTGAATATGTGGTATAGTTATTTAGATATATAAGAAACATATTAAGTATTTATATGTTTCCATCCACCAGATATTTTCCAGAAATTATTCTCTAAACTACTGGAAAAACAACAGAAAAAATAAACACTGTTTTATATAAAAGTAACAACACAAGCTTTATATATAAATCAGGCAGTTTCCATGACATTTACCTCGATTATGCCGGAAATCATAGAAAGCTTTTTAAACAGATTTCCATTAAACCACTAATCAAGTATTTACAATAGAGCGTTGCTCTAGAGTACAATCAGCAGGCTACCAATTTAAATGTAGCCCCCTCCAAGAGGGACCGAAAGGTCGCTAATAAGACAAGTTGAAAGGAGGTTAAAAAAAGATGTTTAAATTTAAAAAAATTGCAAGCTTGTTAGCTAGCACAGCTATGTTAAGTTCTACAGTTGCTTTGGCAGCAGCAGCAAATTACCCAATGCCATTCGTGCAGGGCGGTAATGCAGATGTTGCAGTCATATGGGGCTCAACAGCAGCTCCAACAGACTTAGTTGCTGTAACAGACATAGTTAGCAATCTACAAGCAGAGCTCTCAAGGCAGACTGCAACAGGCGGAACAACAACCACCGGAACAGTAAGCGGAGGTGAAGCCTTTGCTCTTTTCACTGGGTCTAGTAAAATATACATAAACGACTCTTTGAACAAAGTCAAGTCAGTTGTAACAGATAGTAATCTTCCAATTGTCTTAAAAGATGGTACATTTGAAGGAGATGTTACTTCTACTTATGAGCAAACAGTAACTTTAAACAATCATCCAAGACTGAAGTATTCACAGCAGCCAACATCAAGCGATGATCCAATAATAAATCTCGCTTTGGGAACAACAAATGCTAATCACATCTATAACTTGACAGTCACCTTTAACAAGGCAATTAACCTTAGTCACGCTGACTCTGAAGGCGCGGAGCTTAATCTATTCGGACAAAAGCTAGTAGTAGGCGCAGCAACTGATAACACTAACCTTATCTTGTTAAAGTCAGCTGAAAAGATAGCTCTTGATAATATAGACAAGCCTTCAGGAGAAGTTACAATCAACGGTAAAACTTATACTGTTGAATTAGTTTCAGCTTCTGATTCTGGCGCGACTGTAAGAGTTACAGACGCAGATGGGAAAAGTGATGAAAAACAAGTCAATGAGAATGCTTCAAAGAAGATAAACGGCTTAGAAGTCTCTGTTTCTAATGCAGATGAAACTAATCAAAAGTTGTCTGCAAGAGTAACTGTCGGAGCTGATAAAATAAAGTTCGCTGATAATGCAGCAGTCAAAGTAGGAACTGATGAAACAACTTTAGATGGAACAAATGTTCGATTTGGCGACAAAGGAGAATCAAACTTGCCAGGAAGTAACTTCACTAAGATAGTTATTCAAATATCAGCAAAGAGCACAGATAACGACGCTCTTGTTGAAAAAGGCTCATTTATTGACCCTGTATTTGGTTCTATGAAACTAGACTTTCCAACAATAACTACACCTTTAGATTCTACAGATAGAGAAGAGATAGTAGTAGCGCCATCTGGCTCTGACATAATGTCAGTTAAGTTTGCAACTCATGATGCAAAGAGCACTCCTAAAACAATCGAATTTTACTACAACAAGTCAGTTGGAGCAAAATTAGCAACAAGCGGAAACACAGGAAACGACACAATCAGCGTAATTGAAAGAGCTCGAGCCATCAAGGATTCATATATTGTTACAGGTAATCAAGATGAAGGTGCTCTCTGGAGAGTAAAATCAATTCAGAACGACACTTCTTCATATACATCTAGCACAGTTGAGTTGTTAAACGTCTTCACAGATAAAACCCAAAAAGGAATTATTACTGCAGACGGAACAGGAACAATTGACCTTGCTGGAAAATCATATACACTTGATTACAGCGACAACAGAAATGTAGCTGGTGACGAATGGGTTCGTTTAAGATATCCTGATGGTAGCAGAGGAACTGCAAATACAGCAGTTATTTATCCAACAATCCAAACTGCAAAAGGCGCAAGAATGTTCTTCTATACACCGATGAACATTACTCTTAGTAAGGGAAGCGGAACAACTACCGGCGGTGCAGCTGGATGGGACGGTGCGAATGGAACATTAGCCACTCTTAAGTTCCCAGATGGAGACGGTTATACTTCAGTTACAGTTACACCACCTGCAGCAGGTGAAATAGAAATGAACTGGACATTTACAGTAGGAAGTACAGCCGCTGTTTTGAACACGTCCTTTAACACTCAAGAGGGATCTAGTATTGCAGTAGCCATAGGCCAACTTACATATAACTTTACTAACGCTGGTTCTGGTGCAACTCTCGCTGGAGATAATAGCGTGAACGTTACTAAGGTTTACCTTAACGACGTTAACGGAGCAAAGATTGTATCACCAGCAATAGTTCTCTTTGAAGAGCAAGATGATAGCTCAGGCAAGAGATACGAAGCTATAATCGTAAAGATGGAAGGTGGAGGAACAACAGCTTCCAAAATTGGTGTTTCTGATGTAGAAACAACCTGGGGTAAGGACGGAGAATTTGATGAAATCCAAGCTCAAAAGACAAATAACAAACAGTATAAGAGCATGGACTTCTGGGGTTCAATCATAACCACAGACCAGTCTGATAGCGACGCTTACAGCGCAACAATAAGCTATCCTGACTCTCAAGTCTCTGCAAGTCTCTACTTAGCTGAGGATACTGCCTCAATTTCAGGCGGAACAACCAGCGGCGGAACTGTCAAAGAACTTGGCAATCCAGTATTTGCTGATACAGAATCAGCTTCTTTCTCAGGAAAGAACTTGATTGTTATCGGAGGCAGTTGCGTAAACTCTGTTGCTGCAAGCTTGTTAGGAAGCTCAACACCATTATGTGGTGCTGATTTTACAACAAAGACAACCGTTGGCGCAGGTCAATTCTTGGTAGAAACATTCTCAAGAACAGGCGGAAAGATTGCAACATTAGTTGCAGGATATCACGCACCTGACACAACAAACGCAGCCAAGTATCTGACAACACAGAAGCCTGACACAACAGCAGGTAAGAAGTTTGTAGGTACAACTGCAACGCAGGCAACATTGGTTGAAGCACCTTCTGTTCCAACTACAACAGCTTAAACAAACACAAATAAAATTTATTTTTTTCTTTTTTCTTCTTATTTTTTCTTTTCTTCTCTCTAGTCAAATCAAAAAATCCTTGTGTTTTACTGCGGATTAAAGTCCGCAGTTTGTTTGGATTTTTGGATGCTCAAGATGCTAACTCCACGCTTTAGCATGGAGTTTTTGCAATGCATCTTGACATATATAAAATTTCCAACCTCTAGGTATGAAAAAGTTTAAATACCAATTCCTACTAAATAATCAATGATAATAAAACGAGAAATCGGAAACAAAGGACAAGTTGTAATCCCTAAAGATATTCGTGAATATATGGGCTTAAAAAAAGGAGAGAAGATTATATTTGAAATCAGGGATAAAGAGGTCGTTATAAAACAAGAGCAAAATCCTGAAGAATTTTTAAAAGAT
>CAYIOA010000011.1:0-19196 GCA_964364885.1 Candidatus Woesearchaeota archaeon | reverse complement strand
TTTCCTGAATTCCTTTAAATCCTCATACTTCTGTCCAACACCCAAAAAATAAATTGGTTTTCCAGTGGCATATGAAACAGACAAAATAGTTCCTGCCTTCTCATCAACATCTGCCTTTGTTAGAATAATTCCATCAATTCCAGCTGTCTCATTAAACATCTTCGCCTGCTCCGTCGCATCATTCCCAGTTATTGATTCTCCTACAAATATCTTCAAGTCAGGCTTGGAAACTCTCACAATTTTCTCCATCTCCCTCATCAAATTCGCCTTAGTGTACATCCTTCCAGCGCTGTCAATCAAAACAACCTTAATATGGTGTTTCTTGGCATATTGAATTGTATCAAACGCAACTGCAGCAGGATCCGAGCCATAATCCTTGCTGACAACATGAACTCCTAACTTCTCTCCATGCGTCTTTAATTGCTCAATTGAAGCCGCCCTAAAAGTGTCCCCCGCGCCTAAAACACACGAAATTCCCTCTTTCTTCAGTTTATAAGCTAACTTAGCTGCTGAAGTCGTCTTCCCACTCCCATTTATTCCAAATAATAAAATAACAAAAACCCCTTCCTTCTTTTTTATCATCTCAATTAAAGAAGGAGACTCAACCAAAACACTCTCAATTGCTTTCCTCAGCGCATCCCGAATTTTAGCGCCGACCTCCTCCTTTTTAAATTTCTGCCCAACCAAGCTCTTGCTCAAAGAGTCTTTAATTTTATCAACAGCTTCTAAAGCAACATTATTCTCCAGCAATGTAAACTCCAATTCCTCAAATAATTCATTAAAATCCTCTTTCTTTAATTCACTGGTTGTTATCTTCTCCCCAATTTTAGCGAAAAATCCCCTTTTCTCCCCAGGTTCTTTTTCCTTCTCTTCCAATACTTCCTTTTTTTCCTCTCCCCTGCCCTTCTTAAATATCCTTCCAAAAAATCCCCTTTTCTCCTCAGTCTTCTCGCTCTCTTTCTCCCCTACACTCTCCTCTTCCTTCAATTCCTCTTCTAATTTCTCCAGCCCCTCTTCCAACACCTCTTTCTCCTCAAGCTTCTCTTCCTTCAGCTCCTCTTCTATTTTCTCACTCTTAATTTTCTCACTTTTTGCTTTCCCAATTTTACTCTTCTCTTTTTTCAGCTTTTTAGAACTCCCCTTTCTCTCACTTTCCTTTTTCTTCTCCGCTACAACTCCCGCTGTCTCCTTATCTTCCTTTCCAAGCCACGAACTAAATTTTTTCTTGAGTGATTCAAACATAAAGCTCTAACAAGAAATAGATTTATAAATTCTAGCCCGAAACTGTTCGCAATTTAAAGTTGTTAATCACACTCAAGAGTAAATCCAGTGCATACAGAACTTTCTTCAGTCCAACGGCAATTTCCACCACCAGGTATAGAATTTGAAAAATTTTGATAATATTTACATTGCTCCTCGTCTATTGTTGAACAAAAAGAATTCTCCCTTTCAACTTTTTGAAGACAGAGTTCGTTATTAGGTGGCGCGATTATACTAAAATAAAGACCTATACTAATGACAACAATTATTAAAACAATTGTCAAAATCAAAAAGCCCTTAATTTTCTTAATTACATTAATTACTAACCTGCATTTATAAAACACACCAATCGAACCCGTAAATCTAATCAAACTTTAACTCTATAAACAAAAACTTTGTCATATGGAATAAACCACTTTGTTGTTTCTTCCACGCCTGCTTTCTCCATTATCTTCCTGAATAATCTTATAGAATTTCCATGCGCAGAAATAGTTACATTTGTCTTTTCCTTTTTCATAATTTTTTTCAGGTCTTTAATAAAGCTCTTAACTCTTTTTTCTATTGCCGCAAAACTCTCTCCCCGCGGAGGAGAAGTATAAAATCCTCGATGTATCAAGTTATACTCTGCTTCCCCGGCTCGCTTAATAAATTCCCTATGCGTCAAGCCATTAAGCTTCCCGTAATTCCTCTCAATCATTCTATCGTCTTCTATAATCTTCCTGCATTCTGGATGATGCTTCAAAACTTCTCTCAAAGTTTGTTTTGACCTCCTCAATCTTGTGCAAAAAGCAATCCCAAATTTTTTATTCTTTAATTTTTTAGCAACCTCTTTCGCTTGTTTAATCCCCAGCTTCGTCAGTCCGGGATCATGCCACCCTGTAAATCTCTCAGCCTTGTTATAGCTGGACTGTCCATGCCTGAAAATATAAATCTTAAAAACTCTTTTCTCCCCCATTCCAAATGCCAGTGCAGTTAAGTTTATAATTCTTTATCAAATACAAAACAACCAAAACACAATGATAAGAACAACTATCTTTATATATTACAACATGAAAATGTTTATATGATCACCTATAATGACCTTTACGAACTGCTAAGAAAAGAAAAATACTCGGAAACACTTCAGCCCCTGCCAAAACAATTCCTTGCAGATTTCTCAGAATATTTAAATGATAAATCAAATCTCCCCCAGATAGAAAAAGAATCCCTATTCCTAGACTCATTAACAAAAACAAAAAAGCAGTTTGAAAACGCTGTTTCAATCTTCAGAGAGCTAATAACAAAAAGAAAGAGAAAAATACTAAATCTTGTTTTTGTGGCGACAGAAACAGGGATAATGAAAAGAGATCACGAAAATATGCTCACTCACGAAAAAGAAATCTTTGAAAAACTGGTAAAGCTGTTTGAAGAATCAGACAAGAATATGGCTAAGATTATGAACAATGTAGCTCAAAAAAAAGCAGAAAACAAGCTCATAATCTTCAAGCAGGAAATAGAGCAATTCATTGACCATTCCGGCAACACCCTCGGGCCGTTTAAATCAGGTGAATTAGTGAACATAGAAACTTCAATTGCAGATATTCTCGTCTCAGAAAACAAAGCTTCTCTGATTGATGAAGAATAATCCTCTGGAGAGATAAGGACTAAAAGTTAAAATTTAGGGATGGAAATAAAACTATCTTATTATTTTTTCTGACTTTAAATACCAAGTGAAAAACATTAACAACACGCTGAATATAATCCCTCCAGCCGTTATCAGGGTATTTGGCGTGTCTAGGGTCTGATGTGTTATTTCTCTAGACATTACAATCCCATAAATAATGAGAACTATTAATTGGTTTACTATTTCTAAGACCTTGGAGTCCATTTTAGATAATTCCTAGATTCCTTAAAATTAAATAGATTCCGGCGCCGATTACTAAAATTCCTACAATTAAAAATATCCAATACAATATTTTTAGATATTTTTTCGCCATGCATTATTAAAGAATATCCAACTTATAAACTTTAAGCCTCTAGAGGGAGTCGAACCCTCGACCTTTGGTTTACAAAACCACTGCTCTGACCACTGAGCTATAGAGGCACACATCTCTCACAAATTTAACCGTTAAAAATCTTATGATTGCTTAAAACCACTTCCCCAAAGCTTCCTGTTTTTCCTTCTCCTTCCCAAATATGCTCTGAATATACATCTCAGTCAATTCCAATGATTCTAATAAATAAGGACTGGCGTTATAAGTCCTTGCCAGCTCCAAAGCTGGCTTCATATACTTAAGAATGCTTCCCTCTGAAATAGTAAATATCAGTTTTCCGCCGCACTTTGTGCACTTCCCCCCGAGTGGAGGTCTTCTAAACTTGGAATTGCAGTCAACACATCTAAAAACCTGCATGGAAAATTTCCTTAAATTTCCCCGGGTATCCCTGATAAAATGCCTTTCAATTATCAGTCTTGAAACATCATTAACATCAACAGCTCTGATTTTCTTGCAAAGCTCCATCTGCGCATTGACTTTATCATTCATTGTAGGCAGAGTTTTATAGCTCGAGCATAATGGTCCGAAATTTATGTCATCACTGTCATAACTGTACCACAATTCAGAAAACTCTTTATCTCCTCCTAGTCTTCCCCTGACTTGCTCCATTTTCACATCATACGGGCTTTTTTTATTTTGAGCAGCTAAATACAATTCCAAAGGAATATCTTTAGAAGTGTCTAAATCGAAAATCATATCATCAACCTCTCCAGCTTTAATATGAACATTTAAAACAAGAGGGGCATCCTGTGTTCCTCCTCTATGAGCGGGTAAAAAACTTCTGGAAAAATTCAAAAGCATGTCCATGAGGAGCATGACTCCAGCCTCGTCCCCATCGCAATCTCTTCTCATAGCTGCATGCATATACGGACTGGCCAAGAAACTCTGTGTTCTCGAAAAGCCAATAACCCTTCCAACAACAGCAGCGCAGTTATGCGGAGAAATGCAGCCAACCAAAACACCAGCTAGCTCTTCCCTTCTCTTAACATTAAAAACCCTCTCCAGCCCATATAAAAACTCAAGCTCGTCATCAACAAAAGAGCATATTCTCAGCAAAACATCATCAGCTCGTTCATCCTGTGTATAAGGACAGGCAGGAAGAATAACGTCATGTGGAAAAATCTCTAAAATCTGCTCAGTATTCTCAAGAAAGTTCCCAAATATATCTTTCTCATACCCCATCTCTCTTAATTTTTCTACGCTTGTTCCTATCTCCTTTGGCTTGAAATGCGTAATCGGCTGCTCAGTAATATCATATCTTATTGTCCCGTCTTTGTTCACATTAAGAGAGTGTTTCGCTCTCAATAATCCTTTAGCCAAATTCTCGCAGCTATGATCTCTATTGCTTGTCCCCCTGATTCCCTTAATTATTTTTACTTCATCGTTTCTCAATCGCGCCTGTTTGCGCGCCTGCTCAAAATATTTTGCTATCTCAATTCTTTTTTCCTTATACATCACTCCAATCTCGTGCTCCAAACATTTGCCGGCAAAACTTAAATTGCATTCCCTGCAGTAATATCTTCTGCTGCACAAATTTCCACACTCTATACACTTAGGATAAGCTCCCTCGTTCTTGCAATTCTCACAATAAAAAATAGGAAACTCAGCTTTAACACTCCCAACGCCAAGCGCAGCCTGAAAACTTCTTAACCTTCCTCCTTCATTCCCGACAGGAAACAATACATGAGGGCTTCCAGTTAATTTGCGAAGTTTTGCTTTTTCAGGACGCCCCATTCTCGCGCCAATAAAAGTTCCTGACTTATCTTTAATCTCAATAGAAGACAGGCAATTAACCATATCAAAAACACTTTTTTTCTCGCTCAGCAATTCTTTAATTTCTTTTATAGATTTATCCGCCTCTTCTTCAGAAAAATTATCATATGAAATGCCTAAGTTGAATAACACTGCCCTGCTGTTCGCTTCATTCAATATCACATGCTCAATTCCGACTTTGTGTGCACACCCTATTAGCTCAAAAGCTCTTTTAGCTCTGGAAAATCTCTCTTTCTCAGATAAAGAATAAGGCAAAATTAAGCGCCTGTCTTTTATAGCTCCTCTGGCAATCCAGTCTAGCAAACTAAGAAATTCATCGCTCTCTATTTCATTCCAATAATAAATATATTTCGGATGAAGTGGGATTTTATATTTATTTGATATTTCAACAGCCTTCTCAAAATCAGGAAAAAGTTCGCTCTCCCCGCCAGCTTTTTTCAGCTCTTCTTTCCAATACTGCTCAACATATCCTGCTTCGTTTAATGAATGATTCCTGTTTGCATAATCCCCGTAAGGAATAAGCAAATCCCCCAGATAAATAATTTCTTCAACATCTTTATAGATTCTTTTCGCTTCATCGCTGTCGCTAACCTCGACAACTTCCCCGCTTTTTAATTTTACTATTGGTCCGTCTATTGTCGTGCATGAAGCTATTGTACATCCTTTTGTTGGTTTCTCTATCTTAAGCTGTGTTCCAACCGCAATAAAATCACCACATATGCTCATTGTTGCAGGATTCATTCCAAGAGCCGAATATCCGGTATTTCTACATCGCCCATATCTCAATCTAAAAGCGCCAGACCTTGAAGGATGCCCGAATACAGGTCTTCCAGCGACTAAATCCTTAATGTAAACTGCGCTCGCAGAGCTTCCAACAGCTTTATTCTCCTTGATTTTATTTTGAAACTTTACAAATTCATCAAGCCAATCCCATCCATTAAGCTGAAAGCCCCCTTTCTTTAGTTTCTGTATTCTCTTTAAAATTTTCGGAGCTTTTTGTGCAATTCCTTCATTAATTGTCAAACAAAATCCAGATCTTATAAAATTGCTGTTTATTCTCGGCAGGTCTTTATAGTTATACACCTCTATATCCTCGCTTGGATCTCCTGTAACCTGTACAGGAACATTTCTCAATAAAAATTCAATCTCCTTCTCAGTCGGCAAATACTGCAGATTAGTAACTCTTTCATGATATAAATAACTCTCGTGAACTCCTCTTCGAACCTCGTCTTCGCTGGGGTCATATTTATCATACCCAAACAGCTCCCTCAAATAATCAATTATAACAACTGAAAAAGCAGCCTCAGTTCCTCCGGCAGATCTTATCGGCCCAGAATAAAAAGGAGCAAAATAATCTTTTCCATCTCGAGTTTTGCAAATTTCCAAAGATACAAAACCTTCAATAGGGCTTGAAACAACTCCTAAAGTCAAATAAGCTATTGCGATTCTTGCACCACCCTCGATTGCTTCTTTATGGTCTTTAAACTTGCAAAATTTCTCTTTTGCAATTTCCTCGGCAATTTTCAGAGCAACTGCAGGATCCAAAGATCCGTACTCTTTTTCAAGCTCAAGAATTCTTTCAACAATTTTCCTGTCAGCAACTTGCGGGTATAAGCTAGAAATTAAGCCAGTAACTTTCTCAGCCAAAGAGGTTGCAAGCGGAACCTCAATATTAGAAACTGGATCAATCCCAACAGCTCGCGCCCTCCCCGCAACTTCATAATCACTCAAGACGTCTTTCTTAAGTTTAGAAAAATAGCTATTTATTTCCATAATTAAATCCCTCTTCCCCTAAAAAATCAAAAATTTTTATCTCTCCGCTCTTCAGATTTAAAACAGGAACCTTCCCAGGATCGGGTACATTGCCTATCTTTTCTTCAAAAGGAGTCTGCGCCTGCCAGCAGCTTCCAGTTATAATCAAAACACCATGGTAATCTTCAATGTCTAAACGATGAACCTCCCCAGTAGCCAAAACATTAGGAACTTCAGATATAATTAAAGGATCAATATCCGCATTAGGTATATAAACAACTTCCGAATGTGTAGGTGCCAAATGCCTCCTCTTCAGCATATGTCTGACAGCCTTGGCAGGACATCCATGAGCTTTCAGCTCCCTAAGCTCTTTTATTTCATTGATAAAACTATGAATGCTCGCTCCGTGGTACATCAATATCTTGAACTCTTTTTCTCCTTCATTTAACTTCACAAGAGAGGGATTGCTGACTAAAATTAAATTTCCAATTTCACAAAGTTCTCTGGCATATTTTATCCCTATTGCCGGTTGAGGTTCTGCAACTCTCACAGCATCGTGCTGTCCAGGGCACATGAAAATAACAATATGCTTTGGTATTTGTCTCAAATAGCTTGCAAGTAAGCTGTATTGCTCCCCCATGCTCTTCAGGTTCAAAACATTCTCCTGCCCTGGAAAAATTCCAACACCGTCAACATTATCCCCTACAAAAAAAAGATATTTTATCTTTTTAGCATCTTTATCGTCGCTGTTTATCCATTCAAGAAACCTCATAAAGCTGTTTCCAAGATGTCTGTCGCTTCCGCAATGAACATCAGAAAGAAATGCAATAGAAATATCTTCGTCAAATCTTGTTTTTTCGTGAATAAAACAATCTGGAAAAAATATCTCGCGGACAAAAAGCATGTCGCTGTTCCCGGAGGCCCTTATTCCGACAACGTCATCCAATAGAAGTTCTTCTGCCTTTGGAAAAGCCTCGCTGTCCGCCTTTGCTAAAACACTAATCTCGCCGGTTAAATCCTCAAGCTTAATAATAAGGTTCTTGTTTTTAGTTGTTCTCTTCTCGCTCACAATTCCTATAATGCTCAAACTGCTTCTTTGGGAGGAGATTTTATTTATTGAAACGAGATTTTTTTGTAGCTCTGCTCTCTGCATCAAAATTCTCTGCAGCTGCTGAAATCTCGCTCTAAAATAACCAGTAAAATCTTTTACCTCCAGCTTTTTATCTGTTTTTGTCTCTGAATAAAAAATTCTATAATTATTGTCTATCTTCTTGCTCTTGTTCAAAATCTCAGAGTCCTCGCCGCCGCTCTTTTTTTCTCTGACAAACTCTAAGCTCAGCCCAAGTTTAAGGCAAAACCTGTCAAAATTGCCTGTATCTTCCTTCCCTTCACTAAACACATCCCCATAAGCGTAAGATATATTTTTGCTCAAAACCTGCCTTGTTATCATTTTATTTCCAGAAGCTCTCTCAAGTAATTCCAGTAAATTTTTAGCGACATCAGTGCTCAATTCATTCAGGCACTCATAAATCTCCCGGTCTATTAACAATCCCCTCTCTTTTATTATTTTCAAAAGATCTTCTTTCATGATCTCAAGCCAAGTGCATTCTCAATTATGTCAAACGCTTTCTCTTTAATGCTTGGAGAAAGCATGAGTTTTATCTCCCGCGTCCTGCCCTGCCTCCCCTTGCTTATAACTCTTGCATTAATAATCCCCAACATGTCGAATTCAGCAAGAATATCAGAAACTCTGCGTTGCGTCAGTGTCTCGTGCTTGTTTTTCCCGCAATTTTCTTGATATATATTATAAACATCTCCTGTATAAATGCCGCTTCCCCCGCCGTGTTTGTCCAAAATCATAATTGAATACAAAACCATCTGGAATTGTATCGGTTCGCTTTCTATAACATCCAAAATTTTGTCTCTTTCTATCTTTTGATTTGCAATATCAATATGCTTCAAAAGAACCTTTTTCCCGTTTTCTCTGACGCATATCTCTCCCGCAACTCTAAGCAAGTCAAGCGCCCTCCTCGCATCTCCATGCTCCCTCGCAGCATATGCAGCGCATTTTGCAATTACTCCCTCTTCCAAAACTCCTTCGCTAAATGCAAGTAAAGCTCTCTCTTCCAGAATATCCCTTAACTGCAAAGCGTTATACGGCGAAAAAACAATCTCCTCTTCTCCAAGAGAGCTTCTTACTCTAGGGTCCAAATTATCCATAAAAGTAAGGCTGTTGCTTATTCCCACCAGGCTAATTTGAGAATTTTTTAACTCTGAATTCATCCTGGTCAAAGTATAAAGAAAATTGTCGCTTATTTTTTTCACTGCTTGATCAATCTCGTCCAAGATAATAATAACATTTTGTTTCTTGCTGTCTATAATGCTTACAAATTTATTGTAAACCGCATCCGTAGGCAACCCCGTTGCTGGAACTTTCTCGCCCAGAAGATTTATTAATTCCGCAATTATCCTATACTCTGTATCAGAGACTTTTTTTAATTTGCAGTTTATATACAAAAACTTCAAATTATCTTTTCCTCCAGCCTTAACTTTCGATTCTAATTTGCCCCCCACATAATTGACACTAACAGTCTTTCCTGTTCCTGTCTTGCCATATAAAAATAAATTGCTCGCTCTTTCTCCTTTTAATGTCGGCCCTAAAATAGACGCAATTGCTTCCACCTGTACCCCTCTATGCAGGATACTCTCAGGAAAATAATTGGACTGTAAAACAGACTTATCCAAAAATAAGTTTGTTACTGCAAATGAATCAAAAATCCTGTCTATCTTATCCATCACACCCTCTTTTTTATCCCTAAACCCCTCTCTTCCCATTTCAAAACATCCTCTCTTATAAACCTATCGCTACACAAACCTATATTTCCAATGCACATAATTTATCCACGAAGTAAAAAGTAAAAAACAAAAACAAAAACAAAAAACCACACACACCCTTTCTTCCTATGGAAAAACAAACTTTCAAACATCTATCTCAAAAACATTTAAAATCTTAAAAATAACCGAACTAATATAATAAAATAAAAACAACTTATATAATATATATAATATATAATATATATATTTAAAAATAAAATTAAAACAAAACAGAAAGTCCAACCATATTTAAATCTTCCCTTATTTCCATACGAAACCACAGGGTCACACACTAACAGCAAAATCACGAACCAAATCAACCATCCCACCACACTAAAGAAAGATTTATATATCTCCCACTTATTAATTATTCATGCCTTTAGATAAAAAACCTTTAAGAGACATTGTTGGAAAACTTGTTGTAACAAAAGAGGGCAAGCGCCTTGGCTTAGTCAAAGACATTAATTTCGAAACCCGAACAGGCGAGTTGCTGCAAATTATCCTAAAAGAGCCGACAATCCACACAAGAAATTTAAATCTCGAAATGTCTTCAGGAAAAGAAGCCCTCGTTCCTTATAACTCAATCATTGCAATAGGGGATTTTGTTGTAATCTCAGAAGAAGATTTAGTTTAATTCACAATAAAATTTAAAAATCTAGTTATTATATCAAACTATGCAAACAATAGGATTCAACATAACAAAAATACACGCCGAGCGCACAGAAAACCCAAACAGGGCTTCAATAAACAATAATATAGAATTTACAAACATAGAAAAAGAAAAAATAGATATTTTAAAAGATCTCGAGGCGATAAAAATAGCCTTTAAATATTCTTTAACATACACAAACCCTGAAAAAAAAGAAGCTCAAAACCCGGAGGAAAAGCTTGCCGAGGTTTTTTTCGAAGGATTTCTTATACTCTCACTGGACAAAGAAAAAGCAAAAGAATTTCACAAAGCTTGGAAGAAAAAACAAATTCCTAAAACAGAAGTAATCCCTCTTTATAACACAATCTTAAAAAGATGTACCATCAAGGCAGCCACACTCCAGGAAGAGCTCGGTCTTCCTTCACATTTAAAGATTCCTCAGCTAAAACTAGAGTCGCAATAACCCCAATCTCCCAAAATCCAGCACTTTTAAATTTTTTCCCACAACTCTTACTTCAAATCTATCAAGATTAAATTTCCAGGCAAGCCCCAGCTCATTCTCCCTAGGATCGCTTCCCTCATTATAAGAAAAAAAACTCGGCACAATAAGAACACTCTTGCCTTTAAACTTCCCAGCTAAAAAACATTTATACTTCTCAACTTTAATCCCATCGCTTATTTTAACAGCAGGGTGCCCATGCCCCATAACCCAATATTTTATTTTTTTGTCATAAATCTCATCAAAATCCTTGTCTCCATGCAAAAAACAAAACTCTCCAGCAGAATAAAAGTCCTCTAAATCAACATTCTCTCTCTTATTTACAATTGGCTCCAGTATATTATCATGGTTGCCCTTAACAATCACAATCTTCTTGCATCTCTCCAACAAATAATCAAATAATCCTAAAACGTCGCTCCATTCCTGTCTCATAATTCCTCCAAACTCGTGCTTGACATCCCCAAGTAAAACTATTTCATCAACCCTTCCAACATTCTCAAATATCTTCCCAAATTCTTCAATCATCTCTTCAAACATTTTCCGGGAAACAAAAATCCCTGTTTGATTCAGGTGCTCTTCATAACCTAAGTGCAGGTCCCCCACAGCCAGAATTCGTTTTCCGCTCTCGCCAATCAACAGGCACTTTCCCACAAACTTCACATTTTCCATATATCCCCCAATACAATGACTAATTAATTCTTTCCCCCATATTTATAATTTCAGCCCCAACGCTAAAAGTATCTAGGTGATGTCCCCTAAACCAAACCCCCCACATACCAAACGAAAATATTTATTAAGGCTCAGTCTTCTATTACCTTATGAACAATAAAACCTTAAAAATAATCTATTGGATATCTACAATTATCTTGGTTGCTCTTTTATTATTTTCAGGAATTACCTCATTAATCGGCTCCGAGCAAGGAAAAGCCTTAATGATAAGGTTAGGATATCCTCTTTACCTTAATTACATCTTAGGCGTTGCAAAGATTCTGGGAGCTGTTGCAATTTTAGTCCCCAGATTTAAAGCAATTAAAGAATGGGCATATGCAGGGATAGCCTTTGATTTCATCGGCGCATCTCTTTCGTTCGTGTTCATTAAAGGAGCTTTAGGAGAAATACTATTTCCCTTAATCTTCGTCGTTTTGTTATTTGTCTCCTACTTCTCCTGGAAAAAACTCAAATGAAAGTTATCGCTGAAAAAGAAGTTTATTAAGACACTTAAAAAATTAAATATATCCTAAATTTTATGCAATCTGTGTCCTGCTCGTGTACTCTCCAAGATATTTTTTATAATCACACGATAGACAATAACGTGTTCTCTTCTCTATTTTAACTTCATAAGCTGACAAAAGACAGCCCTTAGGGAAAATTTCTTCCTCTCTATAGAACACAACCACCTCCGCCCGAGCCTCCAAATTATCACTTCCACAATCAGGACATCTTCCAGTTAATTTTCTCATCAACCCCCCCAACACATTAACCATAAATTCTAGATAGCACGCCCATATTTAAAGAGTTCGTTTTTAAAACACACTCATTTGTTCTCAATAAAGTTCAGATGTAGTTCACGCCGCCACCCTAAGAGATACAATATTTGCTAATTAGGATATTAACCAAAATATTTTACCATCTATCTTCTTATCTCTATAAAAAACATATTCAAATAAACAATCTTCAATTATCTTGAGATTGTGTAAAAATATTCTTGGTGCATCGTCCCATTTAACTTAAAAAAATCAGTAACCACTCTCTTCACATCGCTCCCATCACTATTCATACAATATATCCCTGGAAGATCAACACGACGGGAAATGAAAAAAATATTTTGCCCATCTGGCCCCCAAAGAGGATGGTAATCTTCAGCAGGATTCTTCGTGATATTTACTTGATTGTTACCATTAGCATCCATAACATAAATTTCATAATTACCATTTTCTCTCCCCTGAAAGACAATCTTGCTACTATCTGGTGATGGAGAGCCATACTCGCCGGTGGCGAGTGCAAGCATGCCAGAACCATCAAGATTTACTACCCTTATCTTATAAGGTGGATTATTAATCAAAATTCTACTACCATCCGGAAACCACGAAAGATTATAATCGATATCCTTATACCTAATACCATTCTCATCTACAGGCCCTGGCTCAACAGCAGGCATAAGTTTCTCAAGTCCTCTAAGACGAGTAAAATTAGATTCATCGCGACCAAAAAAACCAATACGGGAAATAGCGAATGGACCGGTTACGACCTTAATAGATCCTGTAAAAGCAAGCTTATCGCCTTTAGGAGACCATGCAGGAGTTGCATAGAAGGCAGGAGAATTAGTAAGGTTTCGGACATTACTTCCATCACTGTTCATAACGAAAAGATCATGATCATGGCCTTCCACCTTCCTCGAGTCACGCTTAACAAACGCTATCTCTTTCCCATCAGGAGACCATGCAATTTCATCATAGGGCCCATTCTCAGCAAGTCTTTTTCTGTTAATCCCTCCTGAATCAATAACATCAATATTACAAGACCCCCAGAGTACGTTTCCAAATACGTTTCCAAATCGTAATTGCCTGCCATCAGGAGACCATGAAAGATTATTCACAAATTCCTCTTTATGAGTGAAGGTATGCTTATTACTTCCATCACTATTTACAACACGAATAGAGTCATAGAGAACAGGAGGAAACTTAATATCTCTCGCCAAATATGCAATGCGAGCAGCAGAACGATTAGATGAAGAATTCTCCGCTGCAAAAGTCAGTTGTTTAGGAAACGTAATGGCAAGAAATGTAGAGATGATTCCTAAGATGGCAGATTTATACCTATAATTCATAAACAATAAACAATTAATTACTTTTTATATTTTTGTGTCTCTTGCTGATATAAACCTTTTCAATAGTTGAAAAAAAGGAAGAGATTCTCTGAAGACCATATCCAATCATCCTATATCTATAGCAACGAACAGAAATAGTTTCCCATAACATTTATTGCTATTAATTTAGCTTCTCTATTTATCTATCAAGTCTTCTTACTGCTCCCAATAACCTTCAAATGAAGCTCGTGCATCCTCTTCAAGAATTTTGCCTTATCTTCCATCTTTATCAAATCAGAACGTCCCTGCATAACTAAATGCAAGCCAAACGGCGAAACAATAGGAACTCGGATAACTTTAATCTTGACTTTCCCATCCTCAATCATTTTCAAAACTATTTCTGCGTTCTCAACATCCATCAAATCCTCAATTACCTCCCGCCTCGCCTCTCTCAAAATAGGAAACTCATCGCTGATTTTCCTGACAGCGCTGTACAAAAACTCCGAATGCACTTGTTGTTTGCCAACACTCTTTTCCCTTCCTTTATAAGAGCGCAAAATCATCAAGCTCCTAGAAGCGCAATGTCTGAATCTTCTTTTTAAAATATCAGTCTTCTCAATCGCCTCTCTTAAAATACTTCTTAAATTCTTGCTGCTAACCCACGAGATTATCCTTTTCTCATCTAAGCTCTCTCCTGCAATAAAAAAACCATTATCTCCTACACCTATCTCAACATCCCTGTGCTTCAGTCGCGCCGCACCAAACGCATAAGCCCTGGCAAGCGCATCATTCACTCTTCTCCCGTAAAGAGTATGAAAAACTAAAAACTCCTTTTCTTCTTTAAACTTCTCAACAAGAATCAACTCCGAGTGCGGCACCTCTGAAAATCCCTCCTGCTCAGCAAAATAATCATAAATCACTTCAGCCACATGTTTCTTGCAATACAAATAGCTCTCAATAAATTCAACGCACTCTTTCTTTTTTTTAATTCTTTCTTTAACAAATTTCCTAAACTTCCCAACATCAACCGCGCTGTCAAAACTCAATGGAAGCATCTCGCTGAACCATGAAGGTATTGTAGGATTTTTAGAAACATCAGCAGAAACATATGCCTTCATCCCCCGAGTGAATAAAAACTGATACTTTTGGCCTCCAAGAACAAAAACATCGCCCCTTTTAATTCTCTCAAGGAAATTCTCATCAATCTTCCCAACATTCTGTCCTCTTCTCTCGCGGGGATTCTGTATCACAACATTCACAAAACTTTCATTCGGAATTGTCCCCAAATTAGTCATATAAATAACTCTCGCCAGCTTTCCCCTTTTCCCTATTTTTCTTTCCTTCTCGTCATACCATATCTTCGCATAAACATTTCTATGCTCCAACGCGTAATCTCCGGCCAAATAACTGACAACTGAATAAAAATCCTCTTTGCTTAGGCCCCCATAGCAATAACTTCTCCTAATCAAAGCCAACATCTCATCAACATTCCATACTTTCGTTATAGCCATCCCATAGATTTGCTGAGCTAAAACATCCAGAGCATTTTTCGGAATATTAGCCCTGTCAATTTTTCTTTCAATCATTTCTTTCATCAAAACCCCGCACTCAACCAGGTCATCTCTTTCTAAAACTAGGAACATTCCTCTGGGGTTTTTATGCAGTCTATGTCCCGCTCTTCCAACTCTTTGTAAAGCCCTAGCAGCGCCCTTTGGAGATCTCAGAAGAACAACAAAGTCTATGCTTCCTATATCAATTCCAAGCTCCAAACTTGTTGAGCTGACAACAACCTTTAGCTCTCCTTTCCTCAATCTATCTTCTATCTCAAATCTTTTCTCTTTGCTCATAGAGCTATGATGCGTCCCAATCGCTCCAGCATACTTTCCAGGAAAACGCATGTCTAAATGATGAACAATTCTTTCTGTCGCATTTCTAGTATTTGTAAAAATTAAAGTTGTTTTATGTTTCTCTATAATCTCATCCAGAATATGATAAAGTTCCTTCTGGCTCTCCTCGCTTTCTGTCTCTAAAATATGCTCTCCAGGAAAATCCAGCCCAATTTCAATTTTTTTAACCATTTCTACATCGGCAATCAAGCACTCTCTTCCATTTCCAACTAAAAACCGTGCTATTTCTTCAAGAGGAGAAATTGTTGCGCTCAATCCGACTCTTGCAGGATCAATCACACTTATCTCACTCAATCTCTCCAAAGTCAAAGACAAATAAACTCCCCTTTTGTTAGTCATCGCATGAATCTCATCAACAATAACAAACTCAACAGCTCCAAGTTTCTCAACAAACTTCGAGGACGTCAGCACAATAGCCAATGTCTCTGGTGTAGTCACCAGAATATGCGGAGATTTTCGAAGCATCTTGATTCTTTCCTTAGTTTCAGTGTCACCTGTTCTTAATCCCACTCTAATTTCCTGCATTTTCAGCCCCTCTTTCTCCCCCAATTCTCTAATCTCTTTCAAAGGTGTTGTCAGATTAAAAAAAATGTCATTAGAAAGTGCCTTCAAAGGCGAGCAATAAACAGCATAAACCTTGTCTTCCAGCTCATTTTTCAAGCTAAGCTCTACAAGATAATTCAGAATGCTCAAAAAAGCAGTCAATGTCTTCGTCCCCCCAGTCGGAGCAGAAATCAAAATATTCCTCCTTTCGTGAATGCGCTTAACCCCATATAACTGAGTTTGTGAGAAATCTTCAAACTTTCCAAAAAACCATTTTCTTACTAAAGGATTTAGAATTTTATCTACATCTTTCCTGTCCAGCTCTTTCACGTATTCAATATTTCCAATTTTAATCTCCATAAGCAATTCACACAAAAATCAGGATATATAATTCTATGTTCTTCAACACCTTTAAAAATATATCTTTCTACTTATTAAAATGCCAAAAATCTCCCAGAAAAAGAAAGACAAAATAGCAGAGCAGATACTGCATTATTTATTCACGCTCTCCCCAGAAGCCATTTTTACAAGCAAAATAGCAAATGAATTAGCGAGAGACGAAGAGTTCACAAAATCTCTTTTACTAGAATTAAAATCAAAAAACCTTGTCAACGAAGTCACAAAAAACTCTAAAGGCCTTGATTATACAAGAAGACAGCGCTGGCGCCTGTCAAATCCAGTATTCGAGGCTTATAAACAGCACCAAACTAATCAATAACTATAAATATCTCTTCTATCTTCCCAAATTATGCCGGATCAATTCAAAGACCCCCTTAAAGAAGCTTTTACAAAAGTAAAGCAAGACATCACAGACTTAAAAGATAAACTCTTATCTCTATCAGAACAAATTCAAGAACTTAAACAAACATTGTATGAAACAAACAAACAAACAAACCAACCAACACATATTCCAACAGAAAACCCCAACCAACCAACCAACCAACACATAAATCCAACACATAAAATGCCTCTAAAAGCCCTAAAACCCTCAAATTTAACGTTTTCCATAAGAAATGAAGGGGTTCCAACAAACAAACAAACAAACAAACAAACAAACAAACACACAAGAAATGAAGGGGTTAGCCACTCAAAAGAAGACCTCCAACATGTTTCACAAATTCTAGAATCTCTAGACTCTTTAAAGAAAGAAGTTCGTTTAAAATTTAAACGCCTTACAGAAGGTGAAATGACTGTTTTTTCACTCATTTACGAGCTAGAAGAAAAAGGTTTTATCGTCGACTATCCTCTCCTCGCAACAAAACTTGATCTCACAGAAATTTCTATTCGCGATTACACTCATAAAATAATTAAAAAAGGAATTCCTCTTGTTAAAACCAAGGAAAACAACAAAAAAGTCACACTTTCTATTCTTCAGGATTTAAAAAAAATTGCCTCTCTGCAAACAATCAAAACTCTCAGAGAAATATAACCAACTTATTCGTTTTAACGAATACTCGCATCTACTACTCTCGTTAGCACTTTCATCCTTCTTTCCCATAAAAAGTTCGTTTTAAACAGACTTTTAACTCACTTTTTCCTCAGAACCGTTGCTCCCAACATTCCAACAATCCCTCACTTTTCATTCATTTTGAAACACAATGTAAAATACTCTCTTTTACATTAAAAAACATCAAAATTTTTCTAATTTTATTCTCACTTTTACAAAAAACTTGAGAATTCCTAGAAAAATTCTCTAAATTCCTCTCTCTCCCCATAGAATAACCTATCAAACAACTCTCACTTTTCATTTTTTCACCCAGTTCATAACTTATAAAGTTCGTTTTAGTCATTTTATTAGTTTACTCTCTCCCGCTCTTCTTCTTTCCAACTCTCACTTTCGCATATTTTTGAAGTTTTTCCTTAATTTCTTCAGGTACAAACACTCTTTTTTTCCCGTTTTTTTCACTTATTTCTTCAATCAAACCTTCACTTTTCTGTTTTATCGAATTTATTTGTCCTCTTATTGTAGATTTTTCTTTTCCCAAAAGCAATGCTAAATCTTCATAACTTAATTTCATTTCACTACTCGTCAAGCTAAAAATAACTAACCTTTCATTAGCTGAAAGTTTCTTTAAAATTTCATAAATATTACCTGTTTGGACAGCTGTTTGGACAGCTTCTTGAACACCTTCAACAGCTGTTTGTTTGTTCAGAACAGGCAATTTCTTAAACACCTGTTTGTTTTTTCGCTCTTCAGCAACAATATCCAACCCCTCCCTTAGCGCCCCAATCTCATCTTTTATAGACGACAAATCCTCTTTAAGAATCTCAACAACATCAAACAGCTGTTTATCCCTCTTATCAAGGTGTTTAATCCACCTTCCAACTGCCTCAATATCTTCTTTTACGCTACTAAAGCTTTCTTGAGTTTTTTCTTCAAGTTCTTTATGTTTATTTCCCAAAAGCCATCTAAACATAGACCTGTTTAAACAGCCATACTATTTAAATTTTGTGTTTATAAGCCCGAAAAGCCCTAATTAATATAACCATAAATCTAGCTGTTTGTTTTCCAGAAAAAGCAACAAACAAAAAACAAACACCATCTAATAAGCTTTAAACACCTGTTTAAACACCCAAAAACACCCATTTATCCTCGGCAAACAAAACATTCTACAATTTAAGGTATAAATCCCTCTTTTGCTCAAGCTTCCAAGCATCTCGGAAACATTTCCAGTCACAATAAATCTTAAATATCCCAAAATATTTTTCTATAAATGATTCCAATAGAAACTTTATATGATCACATTTTCACAGAGCAGGGCCCAATTGGCAGAGTATATTTAATGGGTGACGGAAAAACAAATATGGACAGGAAATAGATTTCAAGATGAAAAAATATTGTTTCATTTAATAGATATTTGTATTCCATCTATGACTGAAAGAGAGTTAGAGATTCTAGTTTCTGCCCCCCAAGAACAAATCTTAGCTAAATCTTAATCTCTTTGCCAAAAACATTAAGCGTCTTCAAAAGTGCGGTTAATAATGATATAAATTTCAGTCCCTTACAAAAAACTAGCCACAATAGGTGTGAGGCGCGCAGCGCCGAACGCGCCCGACATCACGAATCATTATCATCCCAAACGAAGCGTAAGGAAAAGAG
>CAYIOA010000010.1:0-20638 GCA_964364885.1 Candidatus Woesearchaeota archaeon | reverse complement strand
GCATGGGCTCATGGAGAAGAAGGTGCTGAAAGACTCGCAGAGCTTACATCAAAACCTCCAGCAAAAACGGCACATATTTGTGTTCCAGATGTATCAAACATGAAAGAACCAGAAGCAAGACTCGCGTCGTTGGACTCCGGCTGGCACGACTTTAGGCTCAGCGTCTATGGCGACGTCTGTGACTGCGACGGTGGCGATTATGCTTTTGGGGTGCGTCGTGAAGGCGCGAGAGCTGGCGAAGCTGCGCAAACTTTCTAAGATAAAAATGGCAAGAAAAGTCGCACTTTACAAAATTCCTGAAGTTCTTGAGGAGGCAGAGTTTTTAGGCGATTCTATCCTGAGGAAGTATAACGAAACAATCCAATCTTATAATGAAAGAGCAAAAGAAACTCTCTGGAAATTTGGAGGAACAAACTTTGAATTAACCAGCTCAAATCCTTTTAGAGAACTTTGAATAAATCCACATCTGAAATCTGCAGCCTCTGAAATGGCAGAATTTCAGCGTTTCAAAGTTCTCTTAGAGAAGTTTGGGTAATTATTCAAACTTCTCTTTATGCTTATTCACCTGGCAAATTCTAAAATTCTTCCAAAATCAAGACGTTTAGCAACAAGAGATGATTTAGAGAAAGCAATTACATTTGATGAAGAAGGAACATTTTTATCAGGAAACTATGTGGAATTCGGCATTGCCTTGCTAACTGCAGGAGATTCGCACATTCCCAATAACGAACTAGCAAAGAAACTCGCAGAGCAATTAGATGCTCGAGATATCGCACTCGAAGACGGAGTTTTAATCCCTATTTCAGCATTAACAAACAAGGATGATGAAAACGAATCTTATGGTTTAACCCTTGAGCTAAATGACAATGCAACAAAAGAAACGATAAGGTATTTACGCGAATTTAAATGGCACAAGACACGGAATGAGGGGCTTGCCTGCGCTGAAATCAACGGCAGGTTATGGAGTTACAATAACAAATATATCGCAGACTCAAATGAAAACGGAAGAGTAGTTGTGATTAATACCACGCACATCATAGATAAAATCGATATACATATAAAGAAATCTATTTAAAACATTCTTTCTTTTCTCACTAATGCCGAACAATAAATCAAAGGGCTCAAAGGCAGAGCGCGAGTTAGTTAAATTATTCACAGAACAAGGATGGCGTGCTGTAAGAGTAGCTGGCTCGGGCATTGGAGAGGATTCACCGTGTGATTTAATAGCTGCAAAATTAGGAAAAAAAGGTTTTGCAATAGAAGCAAAATCTAGCAAGAAATCCTCGATCTACATAACAAAAGCACAAATAAATGATTTTGTTTTATTTTCAAACATGATTGGATTAAAGCCGGTTATTGCTGCTAGGTTCAATCGCGAAGGCTGGCTCTTCCTCGCTCCAGAATATTTAAAAGATACCGGGAAATTCTGGGTAGTTTCTTTAGAAACAGCAAAACAAAAAGGAAAAAGATTCAGCCAGTTCTTCGAATCAACTTAATTTATTCTTTCGTAATAAATTCAACATTATCCATTTCTTTAAACTCTTTATCTCCAGTCAGGAATTTTAATTTGTGTTTTCTAGCCATCACATACCCAATACAATCTGCGCTAGATAATCTTTTGTCTTTATTTCTAAATCTAAAGACAGAAGCAGCAATAATATCTTCTTTAGTTATCTCAAGTAATGTATAATCGAACTTATTAATCCAGTAGTCTGCGGTTTTATCATTAAATTCTCTTAATAAAGCTTGATGCAGCTCAAAAAGATTAAGAACTGTACATATAGGAATGTCAGTTTTGTATTTATCATAATTATAGTTTCCCTGTACAATTTCTACCAGCGCATAGCTGTCAAAGAAGTACATTTTATTCCAAATCTTCATCTATTTCATTTAATATTTCTTCTGTTGTTCTTTTAAACTTCAATTTTTGTTTTCGCGCCTCTTCGAGCATTCTGCCAACACTAGTCTTATTTTTGTTCTCTATATGTACGATTAATTCTTCCCCCTCTTTTAATCTCTTTCCATTAATAATCTCTGATGGAACAATTATCCCCAGAGAGTTGCCCATTCTTCTCAGCCTAGTATTGATATTTATCATTGTATTACACGTATTACAAGTTATTTAAACCTTTTCTTCAACAAACTAAAACTCACTTCCTTTAGCAATAATACTGCACGCATTAGGCGCAGGTCTGTTGCCTTGCAAGTCTTCGCACTTTATATAATAAACAGAATTAACATTCCAATCTGCCAAATGCGTATTTCTCTTAGTTGGATTTTCGTACAAGAGTGCAACCCCTTCCTCAAAATTATAATTGCAGTTGTTTAATGAATAAGCACATCTAGCATCCTCGTTAGTAATAATCTTTAATTTCTCTCCGTCTCTAAATACTCTGCCTATCCCTGCATTCGTCTGGTCAACAAATATCGTAAACGCCGTGCTTGCGTCAGCCCTATTTCCTCCCGAGTCAATACATCTGAAGAAGTATTGATAATTTCCAGAGACTAATGACAAGCTTTGATTATGCAAGAATCCATCTGTTCCAAACATCTCGCTAAAGCCAGATGAATCTTCTTTCTCTGTTGAGAAATAGCAGGTTGCTTTTCCTTCATCTGCTCCATGCGCTGTTTCAACCATAAGTGTAATGCTCGAATCCCTGGTGCTTCCCAATATTGTTCCATTTGGTCCAACTTTTGTAATGGTTAGTTGTTCAGTTCCTCTTAGAATCAATGGAAAGCTTTGGCTCATTGTATTTCTTCCATCCTTTGAGAAATCCCTGCATCTAAAGTAAAAGTTATTATTCTCTCTGTTTTTTATTCCTTTTAATTCTCCAGAGCAGACATAATTCAAATCGCTATTAATCTGGAATGTCTCTCTGGCGCAGGTCATTGTGTTTTCCATGTCATCAAACGCCTTGTCAATAGGGCTCCACTTGCATTCAGCCGGCTCATCAACATAAACTTCTATCGGAACTCTGTCTGCATCAAACTGAACAGCACTTCCCGATTCAATCGAAGTTCCTTGAACAATTGGCGCAAAAGTATCAGGGCCTTTATCAACACAGAATCTAAATGCAAATGCATCAACATTCTCATTTCCATTTGCATCTCTGCATCTGGTCCATAAAGTATATGTTCCATCATTATGTATTTCTGGAACAGCGTCGCCTTCTTCAGCAAACGGATTAGGCACTTTCAATCTCTGCGTGTGATTATAGCTGTACAAATTGCTCTCGCCAAACAAATATTTCATGTCATCAAGTTTCTGCGTTAATTCGTAGTCAATTCTGCATTGAGACGGTTCATTAGTTGTAATGCCAAATTCTAACTTCGTAAACGCCTGCAAGCAGCCATTCTTTGCACCCAGACGCGCAATTTTTACTCCTGTATTCGGCGGTCTAATTGTATTATCCGGAACATATCTCAATCCTGCAGGTTTCAAAACATCATCCCACGGAGTAATAATCGGACTCAGCGTATCATCTTTATTCACCCAAACGCACAATTCATTCTCACTTCCTTTATTAACCAACTCGCACGCCTGTCCAAGACTCTTGCATCTATATTCAGAACACGGTCTTGTTGAATCTTTATTGCATTCTTCACACCGCCCTCCTCCAATAGGCGCTTCCCACGGCAAACACTCAAACTTCACAAGTTCTTTTTTCTCTTTTTTATAAGTAGCCAATAGAACTCCAACACCAACTCCAAGTCCTAGTCCTATTCCCCACATTCCAGGTGTTAATCCAAGAGCACCATTAGCAGTAAAAAGAGTGCCGGTGCCAGTCGCAGCATAATTACTTCCAAGAAAGTATACACTACTTCCTACAAAAACTCCTGTCCCAACAGACAAACCAACTGATTTCGCCTGACTTGAGCTTAACCCAAACATTTTTGACAATCCAAACGCAGCGAATCCAATAGCCGCTCCCCACAACAATCCGCTGGATAATGCACTTGTCCATATTGCTGCTGTGCTCTGCGTTCCAAATCCTGTTCCGCCTAAAAATCCCTTTAAGCTCGGCGCAACTCCAGTAGTTGCTTGTGCTCCTCCACCGCCAGTCGCTGAAGCCGCCTCCCACATTCCTTTACCTTCATTCCACTTTACTACTCCGGTACCCTCTATATAACCACTAGCTTTGTCAGGAGATAATAATCCAGCAACAGACCCTTTGCCAGGACCAAGATTAAATTGATGAGAAGAAAAGTCTCTCAGCAAATTTACAGTTTCTGCAGGCTGCACAGCCGGCGATTTAGCGGCGCCAGAAATGATATCAGCAGGATCAGCAATCTGCCCTCTAACAATCCCCGCTTCAGAAATCAAAAAACCAAAAGCAAAAACCGATAACAACAATAACGAAATTTCTGAGAACATAATAGCCTTCAAATTATTTTTCTTAGCTCTCATTTCTTGCTCCCCTTCAGCTTTTCCTGAGTTACTTTATATCCCTGCCCAGAGCCGAATTGCCCGATGAAGTTTGTCTTTGGACCGCAATCTCCCATAGCAGTGCATAATTGCGCTCTCTTTAATTCCAATTCCCCTCCAGGCAGGCACTCACAGTTTTCTACACACTTCCAACCTCCTCCAACTAAACCTTTCTCATAAGTAACAGGACACAATGCATTTGCTTGTGCGCAGACAGAAGCAGCTTCCCCTCCACTCCAGAAATTCAGTCCAGGAGAATTTTCCGGAACACAGGCGCCTTTCGGAATTCCTCCCTCTTCTTCTATAACTTTTTTAGCTCTTTCTTTAATTCCCTGCAATGAAGAGCCCTCAATACTAGAAGAGCTTCCATTCTCCCCGCTCAAGACACTTCCCATTAAAACATATTCAATTCCCTCAAGCCAGTTGCAGTCTCTTTTATCACTGTTCTCGCAATTCTTCTTGTTTCTCTGCGCAGTGCAGTCCTGCCAGCGATTAACCCTGCAAGCTGCCTGAGTATATTTTCCTTTTCCAGTATCAATTGAATTCTCAATACACTCTTCCTGCCTGAAATCAGAACACGGCTCAATCAATACCTCTCCATTATTACAGACATTTCTATAAAACTTACTTCCAACAGAATTTCCACCAATAAACCCTCCGAGCAAGCCGGCACTGTCAAAAGCGCACCATGATTCTCCATGCAATTTTTTCTCTCCGTTGGCATCAACACAATTCAAACTAGCACAAATATTATCTCCGTAGGTAGGATTGGCAGTTTCTGAATTAGATTCTCTGCAATAGCTTCCTAACAAATAATTGCAATTCCCGCACGTCTGGGAATCTTCATTCGCAGAACTAGCTCCGCACGATTCTCTCTTATCCTTTACATTAGCCCAATATGATTTGTCGTTAACTTTTGAAGCGTCGTAAATATTAGCTGGATTTCCACAAGTATCAACAAAATAAACTTCTTCAAATCCAGGCAAACAAATTGTTTCTTTTGTTATCCCGCAATTAGTTCCCAACTCTTCAGCAGAGCATAACTTGCCGGCAAAAAATTCAACTTTATTGCTTCCATTAATTCCGCTTACAACTGCTCCTGTTACAGGAGCATTTTGATTCGTTGTAGTAGTTGCACTAGGTGTTGTGCTAGGTGTTGCAGCAGGAGCCGCCGTCGGAGTTGTCGGTGCAGGAGTTAATCCTTCAACAGCTCTCGATTTATCTCCAGCGCTTCTATTTCCAGTCGTTGTTTCACTAACACCAGTTACGCCTTCAATTGTGCATTCAGACCTCTTGACAAACTTACATGTCTTATCAAAATCCTCTTCAAAAACACACGCTCCTTTCTCTTCTGCTCTCGCAGATAAAATGCACTGAACCTCATTGGTATTGCTGGCATCAAAATTTGTTTCCAGTCCAAGAAAACTCGATAATCTCTTGCATCTCGTTAACGTTACAAAAGACGCCTGGTCTCCCAAGACACAGCATCCTAAATTGCATTGTGGAGGAAACTCATCAGACCATGTGCCGTTATTCTGGTTGCAGACAACTTGAGGAACATTATCTAAGCAGGTTCCTTCAACAGAATCAAAACAAAATCCTCCTTTGCAGAAAGAAGTTGACTCGCACGAAGTAGGTATCTTCCTGTCAGAAGCGCACTCATTATCTGGAACATCCTGACAGAATAATCCTCCGTTAGTTTTTTCACAGCAGACAGTTTTCTCAAGAGTGTTGACAATTTCTCCGCTGCTCACTCCTTCAGCATAAACAAAAATTCCAAATAAAGAAACAACAATCACTGAAAAAATAATTATCGCAATTTTTTTATCCATCATCCCTCCAAACCATATCCTGCAGGCCATGCAACGCTTCTTGAAGCAAAAGTGAAACTTTCTTTCGTCATAACATCACTTACAACATAAACAGTTGAGCTATCACCTAAAACAGTTTTTTCTATTCTCAAATTAGGATAATACTGAGTGTATAAGTCTACTTGCGCATCTCCATACGTTGATTCATAATCAACTATACTAGTCGCTATCATTAGCAAGTCATACATTTTGCTGGAAATTTCAACATCAAAACCATTAAAACTCTGAGTGCTCTCTTTGCTGATTGTCATAGGAGAGTTAAATCTAACTTTTAAATTCTCAGGAGCAATTTCAACTTTAATCTCACTATTGCTTCCTCCGCTCACTGTATATCCTTCTTTTCTGTAATTATCCTTCAATTCATTTAAACACTCATCAGCTTTTGTTCGAGTCATCTTAGAAAGCTCGCTCTCAAACTGCGCTCTTATCATTGGCTGCTGAACCTTGCACGGCAGGTAGTACTGCGCATTATAGCACAAATACTTAACTCTCTTGTCTTTATACATGACGTATCCTTCTGGCTCGCTATAACCTCCCTGCTCAGACAGAACATTGATATTATTATCTATATCATCCTTAATGCAATTTCTCAAAAAACTTGCAGGACTCTCTGCTCCAAAAATAACACTGGTAATATTAGGATAAAACATATAAATCAAGATTACTCCTGCAACAATTATAACTGCGACAATAATAAAAATAGTTGTTTGACCTCTCTTTAGCATGCCCGATTAAGTTTAATTTTATTTATAATTGTTTCCCCCCTCTTTTTTCAGAAGTTTTAATGTTCCCGCAGAGGTGGCTCAACAGAATAGATAATTAGCGGGAGCGGCGCTTCATCAGCTAAAAGATTTCTTTTAATAGTCAAGTTGGAAGTATATTCTCCTAAACCAAGCTCTCCGGCTGGAAACTTGTATCCAATAACAAACTCGTCGCTGTATATCTTTCTTGTTTCCGAATAATTTCCAAGTCCTAATTCTCTAGCTAAACGAAAATAACAAGTTTGATTTTTTCTGCCTTTTATCAATGCAACAAATGTTACTTCTTCATTCCTAGGAAATATTCCTGCTTTAATGCATGGCTCTTCATCAACTCTGCGAAAAGTATCTCTTATTCCAGTAAATTCACCAGGCACATCTATATACCCATCATTATTTTTATCTCTGAAGTCATTGCACGTAAATAACACGACTCCTCCCTCAGGTATATCAAATTGCGCGCGAAATTTTGCTGTTTTTATCTCAGAATTCCTAAGTATCTCACCATAAAGAGGATTAGCTGGTTTTTCTTTATGATTCATAGAATAAGGAGAATTAACTGGCTCTTTAGCAGAAAAATGACTCTCATTTGGAGAATGCCTTCCAGCTCTGTCAATCATTTTCGCAGTGCTCGCAGCGCTCTTAATAATTCTCCCTGCGCGTGTTGCATTGCGGGCAGGACGGGAACTCTCCCAAAAAACTCCTCCGGCAAAAAGTATTTCTCCAGCTATTTCAGCTCCGGTCATTGCATTATCAAAATGCTTCTCTTCCTGCGTTCTGTTATCTACATGCTCATCAAAAAGTGCATAGCTAATCAATTCAGCACACCCGGAGTTAAGACTCAAAGCCCCTGCTAGAATTCCTCCAACTACAGTTCTTTTTAGTTTATCAGTTAAACTCATAAAAAATCTAAAAAAACAGCGTATTTAAACTTGCCGAAAATAATTTCAAATCACGCCTTCTTTCACAACAATATTGCACTCTCCAATTCCTATCTCATTCTTGTAGCTATCCTGGCACTTGATATGATAAGTCCTGGAATTGTCCAGATTAGTGTTATGTATCAATCCTTCGCTTCCACCTTCAACATTCATCAAATTTCCTTCGTCAAACTTAAAGTTGCATGCGCTTGCTCTTCCTGAAATTGGCACATTCAAATAAGAGCATTGCACAGGCTCATTCGTTATAACGACTAATTTCCCATTATCATTATAAACTCTTGTTATCTTAGGAGAAATTCTGTCAATCTCAAGAGTGAAACTAGTACTCTTAGAAGCACTATTCCCGACTTCGTCTCTGCACCTGACATTTATTACATGCGCTCCAGAACTCAAAGCAGAATTTCCAGCTCCCAATACTTGAGTGTGGCTTGTTCCTCCGCTATTCTCAAAAAGCATTTCTTTCCCGCCGTCAATTGATAAGAAACAGCTTGCAGTTCCATCAGCTCCTCCAGAAGTTGTCGCACTAATTTCAATCTCAGGCGTCAAAGCTCCGGATTTTATAACTATATTTCCTGGAGCCAGCGAGTCAATTTCCAAAGCACTGGAGCTTCTTCTCAAAGTGACATGCGCGCTTTCCTCATTTGTATTTCTTTCATTTTCTCTCTCACTTCCTTCAAGCTCTGGATGGTCCCGCGCGCGAACATAAACATCGGTTTCATCACTTGTAATTGGAATATGTGCTGTGCAATGCCATACTCCGTTGATATCCTCTTCAGCGCCAGCACAATAAAACTCATTTTCCATCTCATCAAATGGAACATCTTCATTATCCCATCTGGCATCAACTGGCTCATTATAAGGAATATTCAATTCATAATCTGTTGTTCCATAAGGCAATAATTCTTCAAGCCCGTCGATTACAATAACTGCCCGCGGCGCTGAAACATCTCTTGGAACAATGCAAAGATTAATTGCAAATGGCTCTCTGCTCGGATTTTCCTGAACATCTTCACATTTAACATACAAGCTTATATCGCTTCTCTCGCCAGGACTAAGACTTTCAACAAACAGCTCTGAATCAACTTCTCTAAATGTGTAAGTATGTTTTTGAGCTAATCTCCCCCCTTCAAAATCACTCATGCTGTCAAAATCAGCATTCTCTTCACTGCTCAATTTACATCTTCCATATTCATTCAAAGAAATTCCGAATAGAACGCTCTCAAATTGATTTATGCATTCTTCACCCCCTCTCTTATCTTTCTTTCTAATTTCAAATCCTCTGTCAGAAATATCCCTGTATTCATATTCATCAGTTAAAACATCTTCAAGCACAGAAATTGTCGGTCCAATAGTGTCACGATTGTCAACTGTAACACAGATACCCCCGACTTCAGGTCTTTCGCTGTCAGGAATAAACTCGCATTGCTGAGAAATTGTTTCGCAGGAATATTTCGAGCAAGGAAATTCCCTGCTTCCGTCGCTCAACACGTCATTCTTTCCGCAATCCTCACATTTCTTGCCAATCAATGAAATAATAGGCGGCTCCCACGGCTTGCATTCAAACTTAATTTTTTTCTCTTCAACTTTCCCAACTCCAGCAACTGCAAAAACTATAATAAGAATTATAACAACAGCAACTGCTCCCGCCATTATAGTTGCCATGGCGCTTTGCAATATTCCTGCTGTTCCTACATTAATCAGCCCGCTAATTCCGTAAGAGCCAACAATAGCGCTGGCACCTCCTTCAGCAGCAATAGCGCTTCCTGCTGCAACAGTCATGACTCCTCCTCCAACAGCCGCAGTCCCGACTAATCCATACACTACTCCAGGACTTAGCCCTGGTCCAATTCCAAGAACATCAATTAGAAATGATGTAGCTGCTCCTGCTATCGCTGCTCCGATAGCAAAATTAGAAAATGCAGAGAGAGATGGACCGATTGAAAAAGGTGCACTTTGAGTTGCTCCAGCTCCAGGAGCTCCAGGCGGACCAGCATATGTAATGACAGCCTCTCCTCCTTGAGTTATTTCAATAGGACCATTAGTAATTGCAATAGATGATGGGATAGATCCCTCAACAGGGGCAATAGTAACTGGGATATTTGCTAAAGCAGGTCCCACAGCTATAGTCCCTCCGCTAGCAGATGCTATCTTTGAGCCTAACAACATCGCCACGCCTAAACCTCCGCTAGCCCCTGCAGCAATATACCCTCCTTTCACAGCCTTATCGCCGCCGAGAGAAACATCAGGCAATCCTCCACCACCGCCTAAGCCGAGTCCGCTTCCTAGCAATCCTTTAAGAGGACCTTCACCAAAACCATTCAACAAATTGCTAACACCTCCACCAATATTCTTTTGCAAGGCGCCATAATCAGCTTTTATGTATTCTCCTGGAATTGCATTGGCGTGAGAGAATAACGCTGCAAGATACAAAGGATCAATAAATATCTTGGCTCCTTCTTTACTGACAAGCTGTTGTATATCTATTCCTCCGAGCTCTCCAGCGTAATTTGCTTTAAATCCACAATCTCCCAAGCTGACGCACAAGTCATTCATTTTCTTTTCAAATTCAATTTCCCCACACTCGCAATTAGCCTTGCATTCCTTTCCAGTTAAAGTTGTAACATAAACCATTGTGCACTCATTTGATGCCTGTCCGCAGATTTGCTCTGCAGATTGCCTTCCTTCTTCTGTTGATAAATCAAATCCAGGCGGATATTTTGGAGCGCAATATGAAAAGTGGAAACTATCCATTGAGCCGGTTGCAACATCTACTTTTTTCAGGAAGCAATCAGGGTCAGCCCAGCATTGTGTTCCAGTCAGAAATTCAGCAATCTTTCCAGCCATTGGTCCTGCTTTCCCGATTAATTGAGCTTGTTTTTGGTCAGGATTATATGCCAAACACTCCTGCCAGCGATTTAATCTGCAGGCAGCACTCGATAGCTCTATCTCACTTCCAGGAATTTTAATTCTCTCCTCAACACAAATTTCTCCTCGGTAATCAGCGCACGGGTCAGTCACAATTTTCCCATCAATACAGCTCTTTCTGAAATGTCTGCTTCCAACGCTGTCAGTCGCTCTTCCAGCAGCCAAGTCTGAAAGAGGCCCAAATTCTCCTGGAATTAAATTAATAATCTCAAAATTTGAAGAAATCTGCTCAGCCCCAGGCAAGCCAACATCACTTTGATATGCGCACCAGCTAGTCCCATGCTCTCTAATCCTATTTCCTTCAGGATCATAGCATCCTAAATCCAGGCAAACATAATCTTGCGTGTCGTCATCTAATTTTTGCTCTATCGGCTCTTCAGTTTTCTCTCCACATACGTTTCCAAAAAACCTATTGCAATTCCCGCATGTTCCTTGATTAGCAATTGGGTTGTCACCCTCTCCAACAGAACAGCTTTCTCCTAACGGAAGAACATCGCCCTCATTCCATCCGCTGTCAGAGCGCGAAGCATCATAAATATTTTCTCTGTTTCCGCAACTGTCAAACCAATAGAGACCTTCACCATTCTCAAGGCATTTAGTTTCTTTCTGTTTTTCGCAGTTCGTATTTAGCTCTTCTTTTGAGCATAATTCATTCAAATGAAACTTGCTCTCATCTCCAGTTCTCCCAATGCAATCATCCTGTGTTGTAAATATACATCCGTTCTCCTCGTTAGAGTCTCCGCTTTCAAACACACACGCTCCCTCTTTCTTTTGAACATAACCTGCTCCATAAAGACAATCAGGCTCAGAAGTTATATCGCTGTTGAAATTAGCGCCATTCCCAATCTCTAGTCCTAATGAAGCAGCCTGTATTTCACATTGTTTTGAAGTCATAAAAAGTGATTCTTCTTCTAAAATACAGCATCCTTTTCTGCATTCAAGCACTTCCTCCTCAGAATTATCAAACCATTCAATATTTTGTCCAGTGCATTCTCCTTGTGGTGACCTCGGCTGGCAAGTTCCTTCACTCTTATCAAAACAAGTTCCCAATTTACATTCATTCCCATCGGGCAATTCACTTCTCGGTTTCGGAATGCACTCTTCAGCGCATTTTTCCTCGCACTGACTCGGTAAATACTGCTGGCAGATTTTTCCATCTTTGCTCAAAGGGCAAGTATGCGCAGACTCTCCGTTCTGTCCGAGAAAACCAGATAACAAATTGCCCCAGTCGGGCGGAGTAAAAGTAGACGGCAATAATTTTGATAAAAATGAGAAAACTCCAGAATCGCTTTCCATATCTCCCACATAATCTTGGAGTTGTGTTCTGCTAAGCTGGTCAAAAGCATTGTTTGCGTTTTCTTCAGGATTATCCGCAATAGGAAACCCGGAATTTTTAACCAGTTCATCAAGATAACTTTGTTGCTCTTTAGTTGGCTCACCGCTAGCCTGTTGCGCGCTCACAACAGGAATTTCCCAGGCAAAACTAACAAAATAAGAAAAAGCAAATATGCTGACAATCAACAGGATTATCTGGAAAAAAGATTCAAAATAGTTTTTCCTAATTAATTTCATCATTCAAATTCCAGCAGGCACAGCGCACCCCCTTATTGCAATATTCATTTTTTTCTTTGATTTAGTATCTTCAATTGTATAAATCTTAACAGAGTCTGAAGTAGAGAATTTTGTAATTGTGTACCTCGGATAAAGTATTTTATATCCAACATATTCAAAATAACAATATTGCGCTTCTTGGCTGGCAATCTCGCTGGCAATGCTGGCTAAATTATAAACAGGATTTATCACTTCAAATTTAAACTCCTTGTATTTCCTCGTCTCTTTATTCTTCGTTATTTTACTCTCTTTCTCCACATTAACATAAACTCTATCCTCTCCTAAATCAACACTCAGGGTTAAAGGCCCAAGGAACTCAATTTCTCCGTTTCTTTTTTCAATCTCTCTCTTAAGTTCAGGCAGACATTCACTCTCTATTCTCGGAACAATATAATTTCCAATTTCCCCTTTTATTTCTCTTATCAGCAAAGGATGTTGCTGTATGCATGGCTCATAAAATCCAATATTCTCGCATATATACTCAATTTTAGTATTGTCAAAAATCTTGTAATTCTCTGGCTTTGTAAATCCTCCTTGAGGTATAATAATATCAACAATCTCCTCTACGTACTCTTTTACACAGCTGTCAAGAAAAGACTGCATATCAAAAACTCCTTCTGATTCAGCCGGCTTAATCAATTTTGGTTCCTGATAAATTAAAAAGAACAAGACAATAGAAGCTACTAAAACAACCGCTATAATAATCCATATTGTTACTTGCCCTCTATTGCTTATTTTTTTAGCCATAATGTTACACCATCCTTTTTTATTCTTCTTACTTTTCCTTTAAGAATAAGCTCTTTTAAGTAGCTGTTCGCTGTGCCCCAGGAGATTTTAAGATTTTTGGCGACTTCTGAAGTCGTCACAACTTTATTTTTCTTAAATAAAAGATATGCCTGATTCTCTAGGGAATACGGGCTATTTTGATTATATTTTATCAATTTAAAATTTTTTAATTCTATAATTAGAATACCAAAGTCAATATCTTTCTTAATACAAATAATTCTATCAACATTTTTAATAGAGTGACCATGCAACAAAAAATGTGAAGATTTTATTTCGAGTTCAACACGAACACTCTTTCCCTTTTCCTTCATAATAAAATCTGGGCAAATACCAACGTCATATCGTAAAATGTCGCTGAATCCTAATTTCTTATAATTTTTTTTAAACCAATTTTTTAAATCTTCTTCATTTCTTATTTTTATCACTTTTTAACTCCTCCAGTAATTTAATAGCACTCTCTATTACATGAGACTTATTTCTATACTTTCCCTCTTTCAACAATTCATCCAGAATTTTGTCAGTTTCTTTATCTATCGTAGCAGAGATTCTAGTTTTCATATTACTAAATAATATCAAATATTACAAAATAATATCATATATAAATCTTGCCAAAGAAATATATAATAAAAAAACCACTAAGAACAATGCTGGACAAGTCAGGACCCGGCTTAACCCAGATATTCTGGGGCGACGGGAAAGGAAAAACAACATCTGCTTTAGGAACAGCCCTAAGAGCGTGTGGAAATGGTTTTTCAGTTCATTTAGTCCAGTTTATGAAAAATGGGGCAGGAGACGCAGAAATCGAATATCCTGGAGAAATCAAGTCATTGGAAAAATTTAATAATTTTTCATTCAGGCGGTTTGGAGCAGGAAGCTGGATTATAGGAAAACCAAAGAAGCACCATATAGAAAAAGCTAATGAGGCATTCCAATATTTAATATCCTGTTTCAACAAAGATTATGATATAATTATTGCTGACGAAATTCTTTATACAGTTCAGCTAGGACTTCTTGCAGAACAGAAAGTTATAGATCTTATTCAAAATAAACCAAAAAACAAAGAGCTTATTCTTACTGGCTCCCATAATCCCTTTCCCTCAATCTTTGAGCTCGCAGACCTTGTCACCGAAATAAAAAAGATAAAGCATCCCTACGACTCAGGCATCTTAGCCAGAAAAGGCATAGAGTATTAAGATTCAAATTCTTTCTCTTTAAAACTTTCTTTGCCGTCCGCTTTTACTATTCTTTTTATTGTGCTTTTTCTCTTAGACATTTCTCTTATCATCTTAGGGTCGTTGATATTCTTCGGAATAATTATCTCGTTTATTTTAATAGAATGTTTGGCAATAATCTCGTTGAAATCAGGGAAATCAAAAAATAAGTCATTAATAATAGACTTATCATTTGTTTTTAAGGAGCAAAAATCAGCTTTCGGCTCGTCACCACCCTTATTAGACGGCTTTCCGCTCTTTGGGGCTTTCGCCTTTATTTTTAGCTCATATCCTCCAAAAGAAAAAGACAGGGCATAAAACGCCCGGGGATATTTTTTGATTAACTTGACTATCTCTTCTGCTAAAATACTGTCTTCTATAAGATACTGCTTAACCCCCAGATATTGTTTAACGCCGCTAATGGGAAAACTAACATCCTTTCTTATATCTTCAGTCATTATAATCGCGCCGCGAATATCAATCTTTCCAGAAACTTTTTCAAGCCCTCTTAAAACAAAATAATTAGCAAACTCGTAGCTGCTTTTCAAACTCCACTTCTCTTTTTGTCTTTTGCATTCCAGCAGGTATCTATTTTCGAATAGGCCCTTGCCAAATTTTATAAAATCAGAATGCACATTCTCATCAGTTTCTCCAGAAAATATTTTTAAGATAACGTTTTTCATTCAACATCTTTATAATCAGGATATATAAATTTTTTCTAAAAGAGAATATCGCGCCCGTCTGTCAAATTTAGATCCTCCTTAAAATTTATATATTGGGCTTTCCACTAACTTCAATGGATTTAACAGAAAAAGACGTAAAAAGAATATCGCTGATTTTGCTAATAGCTTCACTCACAGTATTGGTCTTTTTGATATTAAGGCCAGTAGTTCTGTCAATAATATCAGGTTTGATTTTAGCCTATGTTTTTCTGCCGGCTCACAGATGGATAAAAAAATATGTTAAATATATTAACCTCTCAGCAGGAATTGTTAGCATATTTATTATTGTTTTAATATTAGTCCCATTTTGGTTTATCCTGCCGGTGATAGTACAGCAGGTTTTTGACATATTCCAATTTTCTCAAAACATAGACATACAGGGATTTATGTCAAAACTATTCCCAACAATCTCGCAGCAGATTATTGCTCAAACAACTCTAACAATTAATAACGCAATTACAAAACTAAGCTCCTCCCTTTTGAACTCCTTAGTTGATATTTTAGTTGACTTCCCGAGGATATCTTTGAATGTCTTTTTAGTAGTCTTTGTATTTTTCTTTACATTGCGTGATGAAGAAAAATTAAGTGAATTTACATCCGGCCTTTCTCCTCTTAATAAATTACAAGAAAGAAATCTGGTGAAGCAGTTTAAGGACATAACAAACTCCCTTGTTTACGGGCAGTTTCTCATAGGGCTTGTGCAGGGGATTCTAGCAGGCATAGGATTTATCGCATTCGGAATTCCAAACGCATTAGTTTTAACAGTGCTTGCTGTTATTCTAGGAGTAATACCCATAGTTGGTCCAGGTCTGGTATATATCCCCGCAACCTTTTATCTTTCTTATTCTACAAATCCGACAATAGCAATAATCTTTTTAGCATACAACATAATCTTTGTTTCAACTCTGGATAATTTAATCAGAGCCCATCTTATATCTAGGAAAACAGATATTTCCCAGGTTATAATTTTAATAGGTATGATTGGAGGTCTTTTAGTATTTGGCTTTCTAGGTCTGATTATAGGTCCGTTAGTCTTGGCTTATTTCATCACATTCTTAAAAGCATACAAAGAGAAAACATTATCAAGCTTATTTGCAGACGATTAAATAATTTTTGATTTGTTCCTAAACCCGCATGTCCTGCAAATCACACTCTTGTGTGTTTTAATAACGCTCAATTTTCCTCTTAGTTTAGAAAAACATTTCTTACAAAACAATTTTTTATAGCCAGCCAATTTGATATTATGCTTCATCGCCAATCTTTTAATTTTTTTTAATTCTTCTGGAGAAAAATCCTCTCTTAGAAAAAAAGAGTCTATAACCTTTTTTGATTCATATTTCTTATAGTTTCTCTTCATAAAATAATAAAAAATCAAGACTTTAAATTATTTTACCTTTTGATGATTCAGCCTTGATTTTTCTCCGCCGATTTTAATTATAGTTTCATCATATTGTCTTTGATATTCATTGAGTTTTTCATCCCCCTTTCTCGCTAAATGCTCAAGCTGGCTAAGAAAAATGATTCCAGAAACACAGGGGATTTTTGTTATCCCACTGGACTTGTAGATTACATTGCCCTGGTTATCGTAAATATCATCAAGTTTAAGGTCAGCCTCTCTGTCAAAATATTCAAGTCCGTTCATTCTTAGCGCGATATCGCTCAAAAAAGATAGGCCAAACTTTTTCCTTTCCAAACATTCAACATAAACACTCTTTCCTCTGAGATTTATCTCGCCAGAGAAATCATAATCTCCTTTTTGTCCATGGTTGCATCCGCTGGCTACAGCTATCAATGTTCCTGCAAAAAGTTTTTTTAAAGATTTTCTTCCCATATCTCCGCCTAAAAACCAGGCTATAAATAACTTTCGCTAATTTATCTATCAAAATCAGAATAAAAATTAGCAACTATTTCTAACTCATTCTGCCAGGGTAAAGAAGTCATTTTTTCTGTAAAAATATTTTCAAGTTTTTTCTTATCAGGCGGAGAGAGAAAAGGAGAATTAATTATGGATTCTCCAGATAATCCTCTATATTCGTCATAATCAATTATTAAAGGAATATTATCTTGCTCTAAGCAGTTTCCGTAAGGATAGCCCAAGATAAAATTTGTTCTCATATAACGTAGATCTCCATTCTGGTCTAGAAGATATCTAACACCAAGTTTTACATCAGGAGATAAATAATAATTCACTCCCTGAGATACATTTTCTTTATCTAAAACATTCGGATCTTGAATGCTCCTAAGATGCTCTTCTATAGACATTTGATAAGAGCCATCTCTAAAAGAAGAAAATATTTCTGTATTGTTGTTCAATTCTTCTATTTTTTTATCTATTATTTCTATATCAAGAAGCCCATAATTCGAAATTATCTCGAGTTTTTTAATATAAGGTTCTAAAGAGAAATCTTTATACCAGTAAGCTATTTGGATATCTGGGCGGTTGCAGTCAAAACTATTCTGAATTAGCTCAAAGAAAGTTGCAACATCCTCCTTATTGATGCCATTTTCTGCTTGCTCATCTGTTCCACGGCTGTAAGGTCTAACAAATCCAAATGCTCCGGCCTTGCTAATATGAGCAAGATCTTGCTGAAGATCCCATGTATGCATGTCTCTTCTTTTTATTAATTTAGTTGCTTCTTCTGTTGTTACATCCATCGACAAGCCGTCAATTGAGATTTTTGTCAGAACAGATTTCCACTCTCTGTCAAAATCTTCTCTTTGAGGATGATTTATATGAACATGATGGCCTAGCTCATGAGGGGCAACGATACTTATTGGATGCCCGATTAAAGCAACTTTTCCTATTGCAGTTCTTTGATAGTAATATCCATTCTCTCTTGGATCAAAACTATCTTTGGAGTTGAGAATAATTGTAAGACCTTCAAGTTGCGGCTTTCTAAATAACGAAAGGGATGACTCTAATTCTCTTAATGGCTCAGGATTTTCAGAATTTCCTGTAATATTAATCCCATATTGCTGCTCTAATTCCTTTTCTAAAACTGGCTCAGCCTCCCCATCTTTTAAGAGCATCTCCTCAAAGTAAGATGGCTCTCTTTCATTCCCCTCATTCAAACAGTCGCAATTTAATTGTTGCTCTAGATTTATTATATCCGAAGCAGTTAATAATGCCTGAGGAACAGGTGCAGGGAAATAAGTACACGAGTTCAATCCTATAATACCAGTTATAAAAGTTCGTTTAATTAAGTTTTTCATTACGAGTGTGTTATTTGTAGGTATAAAAATCTATGCATAGTAAGAACTTTTCAGGGACGACAGTTTTCTTACAGAAAATAAAAGAGCTACTTCAATACCCCAGAAGCACAACCGCCGTCGCTGTCACCACTGCAGTAACCATCCAGGCCAAGCCTGCCGCCGCCCCTGTCGGAACAAATCGCGGTTAATCTTTTATCATCTGATTTTGAATTATTAACTACATAAACATAACCCCCACTCTTATTAAGTGTTTTAGCAACTCTTTCAACTGTTGGAATCATTTCTTCTCCAACATGAGCCACTAAAACAGGATGTTTCAAAAAATCTTTTAATGGAAAATACCCTATTTTAAAATCTGGCTTGACAAGCCTTACTCTTGAATCTTTCTCCGAGAACATTCTAACTAAACTCTCGCTGTCTGACGGCATTTTTCCGTCAATATTATCATAGGCGAGATATCCTTCTGAAAAAGAAGTGCCTTCTGTAGCAGACCATAAATAATTATTTTTAAATTTCTGGACAACCTCAATACAATGAGCCACATCTTGATTTTGCAATGCTAAGTCAACTAAAGAAATTGTTTGTGCAGTTGTTGGTCTTGATTGGCTTTGCTTGTCTATCTCGCCCATTACATTAGCATGATAATTTGGTCCGATTAATGGAAGCACAGAGGTCAAAATCTTTCCTAAGTGAGGAACATCTAATTCTGTTCTTCCGGTTCTTAATTGCCCGTTTCCTTTAAGATTGATAATTGCCATATTTTTTATAGAAAACTCATATTTATAAACCATTCTATTTTAAGTATCTTAAGAATAGTAACAAAAATAGGAAATTTGCTTAGTCTTGTCAGCTCAAGCCATTTTTTCTCTTTAAGCTCTAACTCAGTAGAAAGCTCATAAGGGCATTTTCCTATTGCCTGATGTTTGTTTATGAAATTGTAATAAATCTCAAAACCTCGCATTATTATGCATCCTTTCAATAGGGTAATTAAAATTTCCTTGCTCACTTACGAATATTCCTACTACTGTCACCAAAGTAACATTTTTATACCCTTCTTAATCTTATAATATTGAAGACGGCCATAGCAACCGGGAAATACCTGATCCCTTTCCGAACTCAGAAGTCAAGCCGGTTGCGTCTGCTGCGTTAGTCTCCGACAAGAGGCGAAGCACAGATGCTGTCTTCGTCTTTATTAACACAATTAAAAACTACTCAAAATGAAATACAATTCTATTATCCTCTCTGGTCTGCCTTGCTCCGGAAAATCCACTCTAGCAAGTCTGCTATCACAGCACTATTGCTGGCCAATATACTCAATTGGAGGTATATGGAGAGAGCGTTGGAGAATAGATTATCCAAGAGCCGAGATACCCTTTGAAGAATATTGGAGAAGCACAACTCCAGAAGAAAACAGAAAAATAAATGTTGAAGCAAGAAAAATATTTGAGAAAGGAAAAATAATAGGAGATTCACGTTATTCTTCTTATTATTGTAGCGACTTGCCGGCATTAATGATTTTTGTTCAGGCAGATATAGAAATAAGAGCAAAAAGAATGCTGAACAGCAAAAAATGCAATGGTCAAACTCTGGAAGAAATAAAGATGATTCTGCACGAAAGAGAAAAAGATGAAGTTGATATAGGTAAAAAATTATTTAATGGTTTTGATTACCGTAATTTTCAGTATTACCATCTAACACTTGACGCTGGAAAAATGTCTCCCCAAGAAGAATTCTCCCATGTTTTGTCTTTCATGGAAAAATAACAATCTTTAAAATATCTTTTTCTATTGATTTATCAGGCAGGAGTAGCGAAGTGGTCAAACGCGAGAGACTCAAGATCTCTTTCCTTAGTGGATTCAGAGGTTCGAATCCTCTCTCCTGCATTTTTAGTTAATTTTAAAACTATCTTTCTCCCACTCTTATTATGCGCCCGTAGCTCAGCCCGGATAGAGCAGTGGGGTCCTAACCCAAAGGTCGAAGGTTCAAATCCTTTCGGGCGCGCTCACATTCTTATAGAATTAGGAATATCAAAAAGTCCTTGTATGTTACCGCACACTAAAGTGTGCGGTTTGTTGGACTTTTGGATGTCCAAAGTTGCATTCATCTGCGGACTAAAGTCCGCAGTTTTCTGCAAAGCAACTTTGGCATAATTTTATTTTTCTTCCAATCCGCCA
>CAYIOA010000009.1:0-20868 GCA_964364885.1 Candidatus Woesearchaeota archaeon | reverse complement strand
TATACCTCATGTAAAGGAGCTCTTATTGTGCCTTTTCCCTGATAAAGAATATAATCAACAGCATATTTTGCACAAACGTAAAATATAAATACTCCCTCCTACAAAAACTACCATGTTAAGAATAAAAAAAATAAACGAAATAATAGGAAAGAATGTTTTTACTTCAGAAGGGGACTTTTTTGGGCAGGTTGATGATGTCAATCTTGTTGACAATAAAATAGATGGCTGGAAAATAAAAGTTGGCTCCGGATTTCTAACCCTGTTCGGCGGCGCGCGCGGAGTTATTATCCCGCATCAGTTTGTCAAGGCAATTGGCGATGTTATTATTGTAAACAAGCAGTCGCTTCCAGCAAGAGAGGAAGCAGAATTCGCGCCGGAAGAAGAACTGACAGCACAATTTAGGTAACATTTAAATATCGCCAGAGACATTGTCCTAAATGCCAGAACAAGGTTTTACATACGGCGGGTTAACAATTTTATCACACCCTATTTTTGTCGAGACAATTCTCCCGTTTTTGCTCGTATTCACAATAGTCTTTGCAGTCCTTCAGAAATCTCGCATACTTGGAGAAGGAAAAAAGCAGGTTGACGCGATTGTTGCCCTTGTTATAGGTCTCTTGGTAATCTCATTCAGCAGGGCAGTAGGAATAATAACACAATTAATACCCTTTCTCGCAGTAACTCTTGTAATAATTCTTGTACTTTTAATTCTTGTAGGGTCATTTAGCAAAGAAGGAGATTTCGAAAAAGCATTTCCAAAGCCCTTGAGAATAATCCTGATGGTTGCAGTAATAATTGCTCTTGTAATTGCAGTGCTATTGATTACAGGGGCATGGGACTTTATATATAACTTATTTTTTGTAAGTGGAAGCGATTTTTCAGGAATACTGCTCAATGTAGGTTTTATAATAATAATTGCCATAGCAATAGCTGCAGTTATATGGGGCGGCAGGAATTCAAAAAGCCCATCCTCCTCAAGTAACAAATCCTAAGCATCAAAAAAATTTAATAACCAAGCACTCTCCTAGCATAAATGAATTTATCACTAAAAAACAAATTTAATCGCTCAACATACGCACTGTCAAAAAAAATTCTCTTTTCATTTGAGCCAGAGACAATGCATAACACTTTCACAAAAATCGGCAAAGTCCTGGGCTCTAGCAAAATAACAAAAAAATCGCTCTCTCTTATTTTCAACTATCAGGACCATTCGTTAGAGCAGAAAATCAAGGGAATTTATTTCAAAAACCCAGTAGGGCTGTCAGCAGGCTTCGATAAAAATGCAGAGCTGATAGAAACAATGGACTCAATCGGCTTCGGCTTTGTAGAAGTAGGAAGCATTACCGCAAAACCATGCAAAGGAAATACAGGAAAAAGACTCGCCCGCCTCCCTGAAAAAGAGAGTATCTGGGTAAATCTCGGTCTGAACAATGAAGGCGCATTAAAAATTCACGAGAAACTAAAAAACAAAAAATACAGCATCCCAGTAGGAATCAGTATCGCAAAAACAAACTGTAAAGAAACAGCTGACCCAGAAGAAGGCTTAAAAGATTATATATCCTCACTGAAAATTTTAAAGAAAATCGGCGATTACATCACAATAAACATAAGTTGTCCAAACGCATATGGAGGACAGCCCTTCTCAAATCCTTCTCTCTATGAAAAACTCCTTAAAGAAACAAAAAAACTAAAAATAAAAAAGCCGATTCTTGTAAAGCTCTCCCCAGATATTTCAAAAGAAAATATTGACAAAATCTTAAAGATTTCTAAAAAATATAAAATAAGTGGATTTATTTGCACAAATCTCACAAAAAAAGGAAAAAGCGGCGGCTTTTCAGGAAAACTCGTCGAGAAAAAAGCAAACTCCCTCCTGTCATATGTTTACAAAAAAACAAAAAATGAAAATTATATTCTAGTAGGATCTGGGGGAGTTTCAAGCGCAGAAGATGCCTACAAAAAAATAAAGCTAGGGGCAAACCTTGTGCAGTTAATAACTGGAATGATTTACCACGGCCCCTCGTTAATCGGCGAGATAAATCAAGGTCTGGTGCAGTTGCTGAAAAAAGATAATTACTCAAATATATCTCAAGCAGTTGGTAAAAACGCAGAAAAATAACTCGTCGAAATCTTTATAAATAAACTCTTCATTATCTAGCTATGGCATTTTTCGGAGGTCTGCAGGATATTCTTTTCCAATGGGAATCACTAGGCGTATTTGATTTTCTCCTTCCTTTTCTGCTTATCTTTGCAGTTGTTTTTGGAATTCTAAGTTCAACCCGCTGGCTTGGCGATAACAACGGTGTTTATGTTATCATAGCAACAGTTATCGGATTAATATCCTTGCGCTATCAATATTTTTTAAGTGAATTCCTGTCCGAACTATTCCCTAGGCTCGGCATCGGTGTCGCAATCTTATTGGTATTGCTTATTTTAATTGGCATATTTGTTTCAGAAGACGAAACTCGCTACTGGGGATGGGGGCTTGGAGCACTCGGAGGAGTAATCGCAATCATAGTAATATGGCAGACTTTTGATCGTCTGGGTTATCATACAACTTTCTTCGGAACAGATACAGCAGGTCTGATTATTCTCGCAGTCCTTCTAATTGGAATAATCATTGCAATAGGAGCAAGTGGAAAAAGAGGGCCTGGTGATAAATCTAAAGGAAGGTCAGTTCTTCTTCCATGGAGAGATTTTCTCTCAGGAAAAGAAACGAAATAATACTTTAAAATGCCAGCTGACATAAGTGCGATAGGATATCTTGTACCGATTTTTGCATATCTTCTTGTAGTCATAGTTTCTGCAGCAATTTTGATGAAAACAAAGATGCTTGGAGAGTCAACATGGTGGAATATTTTTGCAGCTCTTTTAATAGCCAGCATTTTTGTTTCAGCAGTTGGAGCGCGCGCATACGTAGAAACAATTATCCCTTGGTTTGCAGTAATGCTAATCGCCTTATTCCTGGTGTTAATGACAGTCGGTCTGGTAGGTAAGCCTGTAGAATTTATGCACAAAGGAATAGGAATTGTATTCGTCGTAATCTTAGGGATTGTATTTCTTGTGTCAGCTTTCTTCGTTTTTTCAGATTTAATAATCCGTTATATCCCGGGTCCAGGCTATGGTTTCAACGCAGACCCGAAAACTTTATTTTTCTTCGACTGGTTGTATTCTCCAAGAGTCCTGGGAGCGGTACTATTAATAGTTGTATCAGCTCTGACAAGTTGGATTCTTGTTAAAGGAAAGAAATAGTTAAGGATGTAGCTGCTTTTTAATTCCCTGTCCGCCGCCTCTATGACCATAAACCAGCGTCTTAAAAGACTTCTGTGTTTCTTCAAGTTCTTTCTTCATATCTTTTACATCAGAAACATAATCTCCTACTTTCTGCAGTAAAGAAAGTTGTAAAACATCCAAAATCTTTTCCACTCTTCTGATTCTCTCATCAATATTTGTAATTCTTGTTTCAGAAGAATTCATAAAGCTGAATATCTTTTCGAGTTTGTCATACAAAAAAGAAAGTTTTTCGCTGACAATCTGCTCAGATATCTCGCTTATGACATCAGAGCTTATAGCCTCTTGGTATGGCTGGTATTGTCCATACTCTGAATACGCCTGCTCGTTGGGAAGATATCTTTCCTGTGCAACCTGAGATGTCGGATTATTTTGCTCATCCTGAAAGCCAAGTAAAGATGGCTGCATTCCTTCGTAGCCAACTTTATTGTCAGAATACTCTGCACTCTTAGCCGGCTCCTGCCCCTGAAAAGAATTAAAACTGTCATAGCCCTGCTGAATCCTTAAAGGATCATCCGAAGAAACAGCATCTTTTATTCTATTCTGCGCAATCGCTTCATTTATCTCGCTGTCTGAAACGCCCCTCTGTTTTAAACTGCTCGCTATTTCCTGCTCAGATTTTCCCTGCGACTGCATTTGTTTTATCTCATCTATTATTCCCATTTTTAACTCAAGTTTTCCTGAACAGATCAAACTGCCTCTGCAAAATCATCAAGTCCTCCTTTCTGGCAAGCGTGTCAACTCGCTCAGCAATTCTTGAAACCATCTCTTTTATCTTTCTCTGCTCTTCCTTCAAAATCAAAACATCTTTTTTTATTATCTCTATTTCATTGAAATTCTTCTCTCTTTCCTTCACAAAGCCGTCGCTGACTAAAAGCATTCTATCTTTCAAAAGTCTCTGTTTCTCCTCTAAATCCCTGATTCTTGTATTTACGTCACTAAAGAATCTATCCCACGAATACTGTTGCTCAGAATACACCTCAGCCATATTTTCATAAAGCATAAAGGGTTTAAAATAGTTTTGTATGTATCTAAACAAATAATTATTTTTTGTCTGCTCGCACCAAATAGAAATATATTTAACACGCGAGTCTATATAAAAATATGCTGTTCAAAAAAGAGTCTGCCCTTTACGCAACTGAAATAGAAAGAGAGCAGGGTGAAGATGTTCTTTATATCAATACAATAGGTGCCCCTTTTGTTCCCTCGATTGCTGAAGATCCTTCGCTAATGGCTCGTGTGGTATCTCTCCTCTCAGAAAACCCAAATGTCTCGCGCCTTGTTTTTGTCCAGCAGAGAAATTACAGCTATCCGAATAATCAGATAGCCTTCCTAACAGAAATCTCGCGCATTTATAATTTTCTAACAAAACAAGAAGAAATTTTATCGCAGAAAAAACTAGCAATCTTCGGAAACACTTCTCAAATTTATGAAGAACTCGCCTACTTTTTGGAATTAATAAAACAAGACCCGATCGAATCTTATAAAGAGCTGAAAAGAAGAGTCTCAGAGTTGAGGCTGCAGCTCGAAGAAGGCCAGGCAGCAAATCGCAACGCCCTCGTCAACTACATACGCCTCTTGGAAAGAATATTTAGTTTGATAGAAAACACATCTTTAATAAAAGAAGCTCTTACATCCATGCAGAGAGTAATAGGAAAAAGGGAGATTTATAAGAATATTTTCCGCCCGGAAGTTCTTCCAAATTTCACATTTACAAGACTTGCAGCACAGCTCCCCCATGAAGCTGAATTTATAGACCAGTATGAAATTAAAACTGATTATGAAACAATAACAATAACAATTCTCAAAAGAAAAAATGATTCAAAATATTTCTATCATGTTATGCCTCCCGAGTATTCGCTGAGTGAAGAGCATCATCTTCTCTTAAATCTCGCCCGCAATGTCCTTGCTGAACACCGCCCCAAAGCAGAGGAATTCACAGACCCGGAAAGAACGCGACAGGTATTTCTCAATGTCTCCCGCGACATGATTGCAGAACTGGCAAAAAATAAAAATATATCTCTTACAAATCGGGAGTTAAACAAGCTTGCAAGGATTCTTGTTCGCCATACAATCGGCTTTGGTCTAATTGAAATCCTCCTGTCAGATTATAGATTGCAGGACATCGTTCTTAACGCGCCAATAGCTTTAAATCAAGTTTTTGTAAGGCATGAAAAATACGACGAGTGCGTCACAAATATAATCCCGAGTTATGAAGACGCAAACTCCTGGGCAGCCAAATTAAGGCTTCAAAGTGGCCGCCCACTCGATGAAGCAAATCCTATCCTAGACACAGAACTGGTTTTTGAAAATGCAAGAGCAAGAGTTGCTGCAATTGCAGAGCCCCTCTCCCCAAGTGGCTTAGCTTATGCTTTTCGTCGCCATCGTGACAATCCCTGGACACTCCCATTGTATATAAACAACAAAATGCTTGACTCTTTCGCAGCAGGTCTGTTAAGTTTCCTAATAGACGGCTCTCGAACAATATTAGTAGCAGGAACCCGCTCAGCAGGAAAAACCTCCCTCCTGGGAAGTTTAATGCTGGAAATCATGCCAAAATTCAGAACAATAGTAGTTGAAGACACTCTGGAGCTCCCAGTTGATGCATTAAGAAAAATTGGATATGACATTCTAAGAATGAAAGTCCGCTCAGCACTTGTCTCTGGCTCAACAGAAGTAGAAGCTTCAGAAGGAATTAGAACAAGTCTGCGTTTAGGCGACAGCGCATTAATAGTCGGCGAAGTTAGAAGCTCTGAAGCTCGAGCTCTTTACGAGGCGATGCGTATCGGAGCCCTCGCCAATGTTGTTGCAGGCACAATCCACGGAGATTCTCCTTATGGCGTATTCGACCGAGTCGTTAATGATCTCAATGTTCCTGCAACAAGCTTCAAAGCAACAGATATAATTATTGTAACAAACCCTATAAAAACTCCGGACAGTCTGCACTCTCTAAAAAGAGTTGTCCAGATAACAGAAGTAAGAAAGCACTGGACTAAAGATCCTTTGGAAGAAAAGGGCTTTGTAGATCTCATGCGTTATAACGTAGAAACAGACAAGCTAGAACCGACGCCAGAGCTAATCAACGGAGACTCAGAAATAATAAAAAACATTGCCGGCAACGTTAAAGGATGGGCAGGAAACTGGGACGCAGTATTTGACAATATCCTTCTAAGAGGAAAAATAAAGCAGGAAATTGTTGAGGCATCAAAAAAACTAAACAAGCCTGTTCTTATGGAGGCAGAATTCAATTCTCTTTCAAATGCCTCATTCCATCAAATTAGCGACGAAATAAGAAAAGAGTTTGGAGTTCCTCTTTCAGAAAAAGTCTTTCCTCTCTGGAAAGATTGGTTTTACAAGACCTCTGAAAGTTTCTAAGCCAATCCCCCAAGAGCAACAATAGCCAGAATTCCAAGCGAAACAATTGAAGCAAAAGCAGTTAAAAGATACAATAAAAATCCTCTCTTCAAATTCTTTGAAAGTTCATATTTCTCTCTCAGAATATCTTTGCCTGAATCAACAGTTACAAGCGCCCCAGTTAAAATAAAAATAATCTCAATAATATAAATTCCAATTGAAAGCTGAATAAAGTAAGGAGGTATCATCTCGCTGACATTGAAAATAGACGCAATATCTCCCAGGCTTCCAAGCCCTGCCAGACCACTTTCATCACCGCCGAAACCAGTTTGAAACTCCTGCAGTTTATTCAGAATCAATGTAATCATCGCGCTCAAGCCAACAACAATTCCCGCCAGCAATGGCGCTAAAAATACCATATTGGATTTCATATCGCTGACAATCTCAGCCAGCAAATCCCTCAGCCTCTGATTAATTTTCTCTATATTTTTCACATACTCGGAGATTGACATTAGAGAGCGGGCGGCAATTTGCAGCCCCTTTTTAACAGACTCAACAAGAATCCTCATTGAAGTAGAAATCAGCGCAGAAGGATAATATATTATCGCCCCTCTTTTTCTGTCAAATATAGCCCTCTCAAGCGACATCCCGCCTTGTTGAATATTCTGATTCACTAATGCAAAGAATTCAGAGCTGGTCTGCCCTTTATTTGAAAGAGCAACTCTTCCGAATGCAATTTCCGCAGGAACACCATCGCCAATTCTGTTCCCTAACTGAAACAATGAATTCGCAAACTCCTGCTCAAGTTTCTTTGTATCATTTCTCGCTCCGATTAGATTTTTAGTTTTCTTCCCGTATGCATAAAAAAAGAAAAGAGCTAAAGAAAATGGAACGAACAAGCTCAATAAAATAGCAACAGGTCCGAACGGCCCGGCAATATTTCCTCCAACATCCTTAAAATCAAAAATCTTTGTGTCAGAAAAATAGCTGAATCCGAGTTCTCCAAAGCTGTAATCTTTCTTTAGCCCCAAGCTATTTACAAAAAAATCAAACTGAAAAATAAAAGGAAGTATTCCGATAAGCAAAAACGGCAGAACAATTATCGCTCCGTTCACCCACGGCTTTTTAGACTTGAAACTTTGATAATTTGGATTCAATTCTATAGAAGAAGACTCTCCATATCCTCCAGGTCTCTTCAACAAGACCTCAGAAACCATATAAAAAACAAAGAAGGGAATTATAATGTTGAAAAAAATAAAAATATGAGGCCATCTGATAACTCCTCCTAAAAGAGTAGAAGCCAAAGGCAGTAGTGCCAATCCCAATGTCGGAAGAATAATTCCCAGCATATACAAATTAGTCAGAGGGCTTCTTATCTCTCTAGAGTATTTTAGCATCTTCTCATAAACTCCATCCAAAATAACCTGCAAAGCCCTCTCCAGAATTTCAACTCTTCTTGATTCAGACGGCTCAAACAAGCTAGACTCAATCAAATGAAACGACTCGATAAATTCCGGCGCATACTCCCTCCACCCCTCCAAATAATTATCCAATGATTGTTTTATTGTTGAAAACTTTCCAATTTCAACATCATAAAACATCTTTTTGAAATCTAAAGCAAGAGGTCCCTCTAGATGCTGTGATGCAAAAGAAATTGCTCTCTCTAAATTAGAAGTATGTTTCATATAAACTACAACATACAAAATAGCCGGCACCATTTGAGCGCTCGCCCTCAAGCGCCAGTTATTAGCCAGCCTTTGCGGCATACTATAAGTATAATAAAAAACAAACATGCTGGCTACCAGCCCCAAAAAAACGAACATTGCAATATTAGACAAATCTTCTCCGCTCAGCAATGCGAATCCCTCAGGAAAAGCAATAAGATAATATCCAACAGCGCTCAAAATCGTCAGGAAAAATACAGTCAGCATAGAAACCAAAGATAATGTTAGAGCCTGGCTCGCATTAACCTCTAAATGAGCAACATCCAAATAATGCTGAATTCTCGCTCTGTCCTTTTCTGCAATTCTAAGTTTTAAAAAATTGCCGAGTGACTGAGCCCATCTCTCGTATCTAGTAAGTTCATGAATCATCTCCTGCCTAAAACGCTCATACTCTCCAGAATAATTCTCACGCGCTCCCGAGCCTAGCTGCGATTCTAATTTCTTGCCGTACTTTTCAAGAATATCACTAGCTGAATCTCTTCCACTCGCCATCTTTCTCTTTTATACAAAAAACTAGGAAAACAAATGTTATAAATCATACGGTAAGCGCAATCTTTAATAACATCTTCCTTCTTAAACTCCAATGCACAAAAAAAGAGGGGAGCTGGCATGGGATACTCTAATTCCCTGGATTATTGGAGTCGCCTTCATAGTGCTTATATTCATCCTTTACACTTTTCTCTCTTCAAAAGGAATAAACGTCTTAGAATACATAAAAAATCTAATAAGGTTCAAAAAATGAATAATAAAGCAGATATAAGAACATTCGTCATCCCGCTCATCATAGCCGTGCTAGTTTTATTTATTGTTCTCTGGTTTATGTACGGCTCTGGAAATACTCTCCTAGTCAAGCTAGGGATAATAATTCCTTCTTTCAATGACACCAAGCCAATAGCCAAAGACATTCAGGTTTTCAGATACCAAATTCTCGACAATAACATCAAATACTATGACGGAGAAGAATGGCTTGACTTTAAAGAAGAACTCGAATTGTCTGACAAAAGAATATCAAAAAGTGAATTCATAAATAACTTCAATGAATATTACTATAGCTCTCCTAGAAGTAAAGAAAAAACAATTCAATTAAAAAATCCAGTTAAAGGAGAAATTAATTCCCTGGTAGGCAGCTCTTTCAGAACAGGTGATGTTGAAATTTTAGCAATTTTACGCTCTCCCCAAAAAATTAAAAACGCAGTCACATCAAACGAGAAAACGCTAAAGGAGCGCGGCGATGTTTCCGCACTCATTGTTCCGCTGGAAGATAAAATCATAACAAACTCCCCGGAATTAGTTTTAGACACAAATAACAATCTAAGATTAATTATAGCAAAAGAAAGCACATTACAAGGAATAGAATTTGAAACAAAAGAAATCTCAAAAGACTCTGAAATCTACAAATCAATTGCCCCAAAAATCATCTCCTGGAGAGACGAAATCTACAAATCTCCAATACCTCTAAGTTATCAAGAAGTCCTCTCCCAAGATATAGTCGGCCCTCCGGCTAAAATAATAATTTACTCATGCGCAGAAAAAATAGAATCCTATCTAATTATAGACTTATCAAAGCCAAAAACTCAGGAGGAGCAATGTCCCTCATAAAAACAAAAAAAGCATTCGAAGCAGAGCTAGTCCTAAAGTATATTCTCTGGGTAATATTTATCTCAATAGCAGTCATAGGAATATCCTTTCTGGCAAAAAGACTAACTCAAACAAGCTAAGAGTAATTGTTATAAACACTATCAGCTTTAATTTAAAATGATAAATAAAAGAGGAGAGTTAACTTCGTCCCAAATAATAGTCATTATTGCCGCAATAGCTGGTTTTGTTATCATTCTTTTCTTCTTGCTCAATATCCTAGACTTAGGAAACTACGGCGAAGATGAAATCTGTCATCTCTCAGTTATCTCCAGAGCAACAGCCAAAGAAACCGCTCAGCAGCTAGTCCCTCTGCAATGCTCAACAAAAAAAAATTGTTTAACTTCTAATTCAAAAGAATGTAAAGAATTCCTGGGAGAAAATTCAGAAAAAATAACTCTCCAAAAAAATCCTGAGAAAGCAGCAGAACAAATAGAAAAAACAATTGCAGAATCAATGTATGAATGCTGGAGGACAATGGGCGAAGGAAAAATAAGCATTTTTTCAAAAGCCTCAGAACAATACGGAATAACTCCAGATGAATTAACCTGCGTTATATGCAAAAGAATAGCTCTAAACCTTGAAGAAACAGAAAAAAACAATATCTTAGAAAAAGTAAACATCAATGAGTACATAAAAAACACCCAAACTCCCGACAGTTCTTTAACCTATCTGGAAGCATTCACAGACAAAGGAATTAAATCCCCTGTGCTCCAAACAGAAGAAATAACAGAAGAATGGAACAAGCTAAAAAATTCTGGCTCGGAAATAATAGAATTCAAATCAAATACAAATGAATTAGCAGTTGTATTCGCTCAAATCAAGCCCCCAAGCTACGAAAGCACATTATCCAGCATCGTATTCTTAGGAGGAACAGCAGCAGGTGCAGCTTTCTTATCCCCATTTAAAAAAGCCCTCTTGCATCCAGCAGGATTTGTAATGGTAGTAGCAGGAGCAGCCGGTATAACTCTCATCTCAATGTCAAACGTCAATGAAGGAAAAACAACTTCAATAGGCTACTGCGGAAAATTCACAACTAACAATGAAAAAGCCTCAGAAGGATGCTCCTCAATACTCGTTCTCCCATATGAAAGGGCAACAATAAATAAAATATGCACGAACATAGAAGGTTTGCAATGAAAAATAAAAATGCTCTGTTATTAAACAATACTTTTAGCATAATAATCGCTGCAATATGTCTTGCTCTCCTTTTTTACGGAGTCTCAAAAGTCTATTCCAGATACACCTCAAATGAAGAAACAGAAAATGCAAAAACACTAATAGATAGTATAGAATCAAAAATAAACGCCCTGGAATACAGCCAAAAAAACACTTTCTCATTCAGAGGAATAAGCACAGAAAACAAATGGTATCTGATAGGTTGGAGCAAAAGCGAGTCATCCCGCCCGGATAAATGTTTCTTCAAAAGCTGCCTATGCATCTGTAAATCTGAAAGCACAAACATTTTAGAAATTTCCAAATCCTGCCAGAAAGATGGTTTCTGCAGGAATTTTAACGATGAAATATTAGAAACAAAAAGCAATCAGGCAGAATATGATGTAATACCCGGACCCGGTAGCAGCGAGTTATACCCTAGTAACATCGAGGTATACCCCGTCAAAGAAATAGCTTTCAAGCAAATAAAGGTATACTCTCCGAATCTCATCGATATAGAAATTGAGAAAACAAAAGAGTATAATAAAAGGTCAATAAAGGTATCATATTACTCTGAAGACTACTTAGAACTAAAGAATCAAAAACAATGAACAAAAAAGCAGATATTCAAGAAATCCTGACAGCAAACATAGTTTATGTTATACTCTTGCTCATATTTTTCTTGCTAATGCTTTTCTTTCTTAGAGATCAAATGAATGGCTCCTCTGTCTGGGCTGATTTCTATGCAAAAGAAATTACAAAAACAATAAATTACGCGCAGCCAGGAGACACAATAACAATTAACATCCATAAAGCAACAAAAATAGCAAAGAGCAATGAATTAAAAAGCTTCAGCGAGATATTCGCGTTTGATAATTCAAACAGCCAAATTTGCGTTAAGCTCAGCAAAGAAAGAGAAACCTGCAATTATTATTTCAACAATATAGATGTCATAAATCCTGAAATAAAACTCGGAGTCCCTGAAAATATCCTTGTATTTAAAATATCAGAAAAAATAAAAAATGAACAATAGAGCCCAGTTAGGAGACCAAGCCCTTGTAATTGCCTTCTTCTTCTTAATACTAATAGTAGGAGCAGGAATAGTCGGGGGCGTTTACATATTTTTCGGTCAAGAGCAGGATTCAAGGCAAGTCGAAGCAGACGCAATACACTATAAAATAAAAAACTGCATAGAGAATAACAACATAAACTGGGATAACTCTCAGGAAGAACTGGAAAAAGAATTATTCAAAACCTGTAGCATAAACGAAAAAGTATTCAAAGAAAATTTTCTAATGAGAATAACACTAAACGATGAATTAAAGTATAGCTGGAAAGGAGACAGTGTTAAATGCGCAAGCTCAGAAAAAAACGAGAATTTTCCAAAATGCGCCTCTTCATCAATAACAAAAGAATTTAACAATAAAATAATAGAACTGGAGATACTCGTTGGAAGCAGCCAATACACAACAAAAAAATTTTCATAAAATGATAAACAAAAAAGCGCAGACAGAAATAGGAAAAACCCTCACATTCTTTCCAGTATTTCTAATTGTAACATTTTTAATGGTTGTGTTTATATTAATAACAATAAATTTTTCTCTCCTAAAAAAGCAGACTTCTCCAGAGATAATCTCTCCAGAAATTCCAGAGAACAATCTCCTCCTAAAAAAAATTGAAATTTCTCTAGATAATCACCCTCAAAAAAAAGTTCTCGTCATTGATGCTCTGGCCGAGTATATACAAGGAAGAATAAACCGAAATTCTCTAGACAGCGCCATAAAACCTCTGCTCAATGAAAAAAACAATTGCTACATTTTGTATTCAGAAAGCAAAAACATCGGAGAAACATCAGAAAAAGGATATATAAAAACAGCTAGTAATCTGGAAGAAATCCGCGGCAATCTACGGGACTACTTTCCAGAATGGGAAAAACTTCAGATAAAAACAATCTCTCTCTCAGCAGGCAATGCTCAGGATAGAATAACATATTACTACGGAAAATGTTGATAAAAAATAAAAAGGCAGATGTTCCGATAACCTTAGTGTTAATTGTAGCATTTGCTCTTTCTATTATCGCGCTGATATCATTCGCAACTTTCAACAGCGAGCTTACAACACAATCACAAGACCTCTCAGACATGCTCTTTGAAATAAATCTTGCTCACGATTATATCGCAGAAAAAGCAAAGCTAATCTCAGAAGAAGCAATAAATTCCTGTCCTGCTTGCGATAACATAGACCTCAAAGAATCATTTAAAAGCTCAGCAGAAACGCAGAATTTCAAAATCTCTAACATAGGCAACTTTTTCGGAAAAATTCGCAATAATGAATTTCAATTCGAACAGCTCGATAATACTTACACTTTAAAAATAGAAAACATCATTCTGCAGTCTGAAAGAAATGATAATAAAATTTCCAGAGAATTCTCAATATGTATGGAATTTAATAAAAACGGCAAATACTCAAAAAACTGCTAATCTCAAAACATTTATAAATAACCGCTCACTAATTCAATAATGAAAAAGAGGATGAACAAAAAAGCCCAAGATCTTTCAATCGGAACATTAATCTTAATTGTCCTGGGAATAGTCGTCCTTGTCCTCCTTATTCTCGGTTTCTCCCTCGGATGGGGAAATCTCTGGGAAAAAATAAATATCTTCCAGGGCGGCTCAAATATTGAGAGTGTTATCTCAGCATGCAACATAGCAGTAGCCTCAAATTCCAAATACACTTATTGTCAGGATTTCAAGAAAATTAAAGTTGACGGTAAAACAGAATATGTAAACTGCGAAGATTCCAGAGTCGTATCTAGCTTAAACAACCAAATAACCTGTGACAAAATAGGTGATAACCTGCAAGAGCCAAAAGCGTGGTATTGTGAGCAAATAAAATCGAAATTAGGAACCACAACAGTAAAAGTAAACGGAAATGACTGCCCTCCTAAACCCTAAAAAAATTTGCCATAACATGAACAAAAAAGCAATTGAACTGGCAATTTCAACACTTGTTTTATTTATCTTAGGAATATTAATTCTTGCTGGGCTTATACTTTTCCTAACAGGCAGCTTTGATAGATTCAGCTCCTCAACAAAGCCATTCCTAGACACAGCTCAATCAAGCTCAATAAAACTCGCCTGCACAAACGCCTGTGATAATCAAGACAAGCTGATATTCTGCTGCAAAGAATATGAAATAGACAAAGAAAAGATAAAATGCTCTGATAAGCGTTTAGAGCTGTCTTGTACACTAGACTGCAAGGACTATTCTTGCACATAAAATGGACTACGCAACACCCTCATTTAGAAAATCAAAGGGAGACAAAAAAGCCAAAGCCCGTTATAACAAATACAAGCACGGAGGAGCTCATCGCTTGTCAAACATAAAGATAACAAATAAACCTCAATAACGCCTTACTCCTTCCTCAAAAAGTCTTATAGCATAAAACAAAATCAATGGACCAATAATAAATCCAAATATGCCGAATACTCCTACTCCTCCCAAGATTCCTAAAATCATAATCAAAGGATTAATCCTTGTTTTAGCACCCAATATCTTCCCTCTTAATAGCGTATCAACAACAAAACTTAAAATCAGCCCAACAGCTAAAACACCCACTGCAGAAAAATAATTTCCAGCAGCTAAATAATAAACAAAAAGCGGAATCCATACAATTCCAGGCCCGCCTGGAATAAATGCAAAAAGAAAAACTAATGCAGAAAGCAAAAAGTAAAGTCTAACTCCAGAAAAATAAAACCCTGCAACAGCAACAACAAATTCTATAATCCCAATTAGCAAAGTTCCATAAACCAGGCTGTTGGTAATATCAGAAATCTCCCGGCTTATCCCTCTTTTGTCTCTAAAAGGAAGATATTCCTGCAGTCGAGAAGCAAGAACATCCCAGTCAACTAAAACATAATACATTCCGAATAACGTAATAAAAACACTTAATAAAAAAGCAGGCAGATATGAAATAACATCCCCTAAAAGAGAAATTAAAATTACCGCGCCTTTCTCGCTAAACTCCTTTAAACCGATGCCAAACTTCTCAAGTTCAAAATACGAAACAAATGGCTCAATAATTCTGTCAATGCTATTTTCAGAAATATACAAATATGCCTGCTGTGTAATCCCCCCAACAACAATTCCTATAGGTAAAATAATAACCACAATAACAATCAAGATGCAAGCAAGAGCAGACAAACTCTTCCCTAATTTCTTTACAAGTCTGTCATAAAGCGGCTTGACTAAATAAGCCAGAATAAAAGAAGACATCAAAGCAATTAGATAAGGCCTCAAAATAAAATAAGAAAGCGCAAACAAAACAACAATTACAGACCAAAAAACATACTTCTCAAATTTATCATCCTCTCTCATAAATTTAAAAAAACAAGAAACTTAATAAACATTGCCTATTTTCTCCCTGCATGGAACACTATTATTTTCTCTTCTCTCTGGCGCTCTTATGGACGTTATTCGCAACAGTCCATGACATTAAAAAAAGGGAAGTTGCTAACTGGCTGAACTACTCTTTAATCGCATTCGCACTCGCCTATCGTTTATTTTATTCTCTAATAACAAAAAACTATCAATTTGTAATGCTCGGCATTCTAGGATTTGTAATATTCCTGGGCATAGCGCATCTTTTCTATTACACAAAGATATTTGCAGGAGGAGACGCTAAACTCCTTATGGGGCTGGGAATAATTCTGCCTTATGCAAACTACCTTGAGTTAATAACCACCTCTCTAATCTTTATTTTAACACTCTTAACAGTCGGCGCAGTATACTCTATGCTGTACACAGTAATAATAATCCAAAACAACAAAAAGAAATTCAAAGCAGAATTTAAAAATTACTGGAAGAAACATAAAAAAATTCTCCCTGTAACAATAATCTCCTCCCTAATACTTGCCTTGCTCTCATTAAAAAATCTGCTCTTTCTTTCCCTTTCTATTTTATCAATAACTCCTCTAGTTTATGTCTACACAAAATCAATAGAGAAATGTATGCTCGTTCTTGTCTCTCCGGACAAACTCACAGAAGGAGACTGGCTGGAAAAGGATATAAAAATAAAAAACAAAATAATAAAAAAAACAGTTCATGGTCTCTCTTATGAGGAAATAAACCTTCTTAAGAAAGCCAAAAAGAAAGTCTTGATAAAAAAAGGCATCCCATTTGTGCCGGCATTCCTCATAGCTCTTATAATTATGGTATTCTTCTTTTTAACTTCAAAGCTCTCGCTCGCTTCTTTTTTTCTGCCTTGATTCTCTCAGGTTCAGCTTTTTTAATAACCTCTGTATTGATCTCTTTTTTAATCTGCTCAAGCTCTTCTCTTTCAGCTTTCTTCCTCTGGCTCCTCTCGTCCAGCTCCCCGTCATAAACAGGGATCAAATCAAGAACAATCTCTCCAAACTTCTGCTCCGTCCTCACCAAAACTCTTTTAGCTCCCAGATTAACCCTGGCTCTCTCAGACAATTTACCTGCAAAATTAATAATAGCTTCAGGCATCTCTTTTTTCTCGCCAACTTTATCAATAGGAATAACTAGCATATGTCCTCTAGACAAAGGATTAATTTCCAAAACAGCAATAGCCAAATCATTTTCCTCAATAATAACAGAATCAATCTCTTTGTCGACAATCATCCTAAAAACAGAATTCCTCCCTCTTTGCTGCTCAACCATGCTGGAAATCGCTTCATCAGACATATCATCAATTTGCGACTCAGCTTCATTTCTCTGCTCAAAGGGTAGATGCGTTATCTGTGCCTTTAACTGCCTTCTTGCCTCGCCAAGTTCCTTCTCACTAAGCATATTAATACAAAGAACAAGGTTTTTTATATCTTAGCCACTACCCAAACGCCCTTCTATAATCTTCAACATTAACAGAAGAAACTCCCCCTATCTCAGACAAAGCCCTTTCAAACATGTCTGTATCTTTCTCCTCAGGCCAGGCAAACTTGATCATTAAAGCCTTCAAGCCAAAAGCAATAGCTCTCTCCTCAAAAGAAATATTCATTGCACCAAGATTTTTCAGGCGCTTTTCAGACTCATTCCAGATTCCCCCAATATCAACTTTCGATGACTCAGGCATAATCTTAACAATTACTGCGACAATCCCGGCCATAATTCCTCTTACAAAATAGGGTTTATAAAACTTAAGATGATCACAAAGTCCTTGAGTTTTACCGCACACTAAAAGGTGCGGTTTGTTTGGACTTTGGGAGGACCGGGAGAAATCGACAGCAACTAACTCCAATCTAAAGATTGGAGATTTCTCACGTGTATTAAGTTTTATTTGCTATCCCTGATTACATAGAATAATCCCTAATTGGCATTAGAAACTATTAAAAATGAGAGTATCATCAATTATATATGGTAGGTGAAGGATTATTAATTCGCGCCGCTATGAAAAGAGACGGCAAAAACGCTCCGTATAACCATCCTTTCGTGAAAAGGCATATATTTTTAGGGTTAGTAATAGGTTTGTTAATAGCGGCGATTTTAATGTCAAGAACTCTCTGACTAAAGTCCGGGGCGTGCTCGGGTTCTTGAACACACAAGATTTGCGTTTGCTTTCTCACGAACTAAAGTGGGGAGTTTACGCAAACAGCAAATCTTGATGTATTAACATTTTGGAATAGGGTTAAAGAGGACTCTTCTATGCTAATCTCGATTATTATTGGAGTGCCGCTAGTTGTAGGTATTATCACATTAATAATCGGAGAAGTTAGATATTCAAAAATCAAAAACAAACTGCCTCCAATAACTGAAAGAAACAGGAGATACTATCAATATCAAATGTTCTTGTTCAAACCTGTATTTATTGGTCTAATTATCGGAATTATTTTAGCAGTAATTATGCTCACGATTTTGCCTTTAATACCAATTAGAATCTTAGGAGATAAAACTTTGTTATATTCAATAACTTTATTTCTTATTCTGGCGGGGGCGATTATTGGATGGGCTATAGGAAAAAAGAATAAGTCCTGAAGTATTGTCTAACAGATTTCTTATGCTCTTTTTCCAAAAAGGGAAAACAAATGAACGCTCTCACAACAATGCTTATAAACACTTTTCTTCTAAAAACTTTATGGATAATTACAGCTCCCTAATAGAAAGAATTTCCAAATCATCTCAAATAACAAAAGAGGAAATAGAAAGAAAAATTGAAGCAAAGCGTGCAAAACTCTCTGGCTTGATATCTAAAGAAGGAGCTGCCCAGATTGTCGCCTCAGAGCTTGGAATTAATCTTGATAAAGAAAGATTAAAAATTTCAGAGCTATTGGAAGGAATGCGAAAAACAAATGTTCTTGGCAAAGTAATTCAAATTTCTCCGGTGCGTTCATTCAGCAAAAACGGAAGAGAAGGAAAAGTTGCAAGCCTCGTTTTAGCAGACGAGACATCAAACACCCGCGTTGTTCTTTGGGATACAAACCACATTTCTCTGATAGAAAAGAACAAGATAAAAGAAAAAGATGTTATAGAAATATCAAACGCCGGCGTAAGGAACAACGAACTTCATCTCTCCTCATTCTCAGATATCAAACTAAGCAAAGAAAGAATTGAAGAGGTAGTCACAGAAAAGCCATTTAATGAAAAAAAACTCAAGGACATAAAGCCCGGAGAAAATATAAAAACAAGGGCAGTTATTGTGCAGACATTCGAACCGCGCTATTTTGAAGTCTGTCCGCAATGCGGGAAAAAAATTGTTGAAGAAGAATGCAAGTTGCATGGAAAGATAACTCCTGAAAAAAGAGCAATTCTAAACATAATTTTAGACGATGGCACAGAAACAATCAGAACAGTCCTCTTTGGGGAGCAAATCAACAAGCTCGGTCTTGAAAACAATGAAATTTTCTCAATCGAAGAATACTCAAAAGCAAAAGAGAGACTACTTGGTGAAGAAAAGATATTTACAGGCCTGGTAAAAAACAACACCCTGTACAACACAATTGAATTCAGTATAGAAAATATTGAAAATCCAAATCCAGAATCTCTGATAAAAGAACTCGAATCAAGAATATAAAACATATCTTTGACTAATATAAACTTTATAAACTGCCTATGTCTCCTTAAAAAATGGGAGAAAATAAAAAAGAGGATGAGCCTAAATTAACAGATATACCTGGAATAGGTCCTGGGATAGCAACAAAATTAGAAGCAGCAGGCGTCTATGACTTAATGGGCTTGGCTGTAATGAGCCCCTATGCTCTGTCAGAAATGGCAGGCGTAGGAGAAGCAGTAGCAAGAAAAGCAATTCAGGCTTCTCGCAGTATGATGAACTTAGGTTTTATTGACGGAGTTGAGTTCGCAAAAAAAAGAGAAGATGTAGTTTATATTCCAACTGGCTCAGAAAACTTAAACATCCTTCTTGGTGGCAAAGGTGTCGAAACCAAAGCCATTACAGAAGCATATGGTGCTTTCGGATCAGGAAAAACCCAGCTTGCTCTAACTCTCTCAGTAAATGTCCAATTGCCGAAAGAAAAAGGCGGCGCTGAAAGTAAAGCAGTTTATATTGACACAGAAGGAACATTCCGTCCAGAAAGAATAAGAAAAATAGCAGAAGGCATTGATGCAAATCCAGAAAAAGTTCTAAAAAACATCTTAGTCGCCCGCGCTTTTAACTCAGACCACCAAATACTTCTCTTAGATAAAATAAGTGAAATGATAAAAAATGGGGAGCCAATCAAATTAGTCATAATTGACTCTCTGACAGCTCACTTCCGCGCAGAGTTCTCAGGAAGAGGACAGCTGGCAGACAGGCAGCAAAAACTAAATCGCTATCTCCACAACTTAATGAAACTGGCTGAACAGCACAATCTAGCTGTATTTGTAACAAATCAGGTAATGTCAAATCCTGCTGTAATGTTCGGCGATCCCACAACTGCGATAGGAGGACATATCCTCGGTCACGCTTCGACCTACCGGATGTATCTTAGAAGAGGAAAAGCAGGCTCTCGTGTTGCCAAACTAATTGATTCCCCAAATCTTCCTGACAACGAAGCGCAGTTCTTCCTAACCGAATTTGGCATAAGAGACGAAGGTTAAACATTTCCCTGTAATTGCTTTATCTTAGGATTAACTCCCCAACATTTTCCTCGATGGAAGATTAGGTTATTTATGAAAGACAATATGAAATAAGAACTTAGCCTTAGAAATAGAAATTTATTTCTTATATGAATCTTCTGCTTTTTGTATTAGCTCTCTTAGATATTTTCCTCTATCCGAGTTTCCAGATGCATACTCCCAGAACAACCCTTCAGGTTCATTTTCTGCCTTTGACAAAAAAATAGGGTCTCCAAATTGTCCCTCCCCTATATTTCTCTTATAAAAAACATACCAAGAACAAAAAATACTGGGGTCTGTTCTCACTGCAAAAACAATATCCGGCTTTCCATCTCCGTCTATATCTTTAGAAGAATTATATTGTGGTGGTTCCTTAACCTCAACTCTTTGTTCACATCCAGTATTGCCTAAAGCCAACGCTCCGGCAATTACAATTGATGCTAATGTTTTTTTTAATCCCATAAATTTGTAATAAATTAAGAATATTTAAATCTTACTATGTTGTATTAATTACATAGTTATGCTATTCTTAGTTTAACTCCCTACCCAAGCACTAAACCATTTAGTCATACTCTCCGCCGCAGCGTTGCACCAAATCTCTTTTCAGTTATTCGGTTTATGTAGGAGATTTAATCCTATGGAT
>CAYIOA010000008.1:0-26917 GCA_964364885.1 Candidatus Woesearchaeota archaeon | reverse complement strand
TATCAAAAAATCCTTGTGTTTTACTGCGGACTAAAGTCCGCAGTTTGTCTGGATTTTTGGATGTCCAAGATTCTCCACGCACTGAAGTGCGTGGTTTGTCAAGAATCTTGGCATCACTTTTATTTATATTTTGTTATACTCTCCTTCTTCGCAACGCAACTCTTCTAAACTGTGCGCCAAACAACAAACCAAAAACAATTCCAGAAATATGCGCCAAGTTTCCTGTATTATCAATTGGATTCCCGCTGAAAAATCCATAAGCTCCTAATATATCTCCAATTGTCCACAGAATTCCAGCTACAAATATAGGCATTGGCATTCCAAAAGCCCAAACAATCATCATAGGTCTAATAAAAATCAAAGCTCCAATAATTCCAAAAATAGCTCCAGAAGCTCCCAAAGAACTTGAATAAAAATTGATAGATATCAAGTTAGCAATAATCCCTGTAATAAAGAAGACAATTAAAAATCTCCTCCCTCCTATTAATTTTTCAAGAATACTTCCAAATAGCATTAAAGCAAACAAATTCAGAACCAAATGAGCCAAGCCTCCATGCAAAAAAATAGAGCTTATAAACCTCCAAGGTTGGCTCCAGGACAATTCATTCAAAACAAACAGCTCGCTAAAGGCAGAAATAAAAATTTGAACTAAAAAAACCAGAATAATAATGATACAAAGCTTAATAGCGTAAAATCTAAATCTCATTTTTTCATATATGATTTTATCCGCGCCCGCGCATCATCCATTGATGGAACATAAACGCGAAGTTCTCCAGGAGCATCAAAACTATCAAGTTCCTTTGCCAAAGACTTGCAACACAATCTTCTAAATGCCTCGCTAACTGAATAAAATTTACCTGAATTAAAGAAGATGCCCTCCTCCTTGGCATAGCAATAAGCATAAAGAGCAGCACTTTCGCATACATTGAACAAGACTTGCTCTCCAGCATCATAAAATATTCTTTCTTCATCTGGAGTAAACTCTGCCCATCCGCCATATCCAACCTTTCTTCTCGGAGCCATTAACAAAAAAACAAATGCCCCTTTAAATAAATTTCTAAACAGTTAAATTAAAAAACTATTCTAGCGCACTAATTCAATGGCGGATGTAGTTTAACGGTAGAATGTCAGCTTGTGGCGCTGAAGACGTGGGTCCGACTCCCACTTTCCGCCCTGGAAAAAATCAAACAAACCAAAACAATTATAAAACCTCGATTTTCAGCTATTTAATGAACATAGAAGAAAAGGTATGTTACATCAATAAAGAAATAGAAAGAGAAATAGAAAAAGAGACAGCAGAAAAGACAAAAATATCAAAAGCAGAGGAGCATCTGGTATTGAGAAAAAGCAAGCGCTACAGGCCATTATTGACGATGTCAGTTTATGAAATGCTCGGAGGAAATTTTAAAAATGCCAGAAATAGCGCAGTCGGCATAGAATATCTTCATAGCTCTTCTCTTATTTTAGATGACCTTCCTTGCATGGATAATGCTGAAATGAGAAGAGGAGAAAAAACAGTGCATTGCATGTATGGAGAAAATACAGCAATACTAACTGCCTTCTCATTATTCAATAAAGGAAGAGAATTAATAGCGCAGGATATATTCGCCCACCCCCTTAGTATAGAAAATCGTGAAAGAGCGAGCAAATTCCTGTCTGATTCAATTTCAAAAATGCTCTACGGACAAGAATTAGACTTAAAACAGAAAAAAACAGATAAAGAGCTTAGGGACTCAATTTTCCAAAAGAATAGAGCTATCCATTTTAGCTGCGTTTTCCCATATCATTTGTTAAAAAAAAGCAGCGCTTGTAGAGAAACCCTTGATAAAATCGGAGTTGATTTATCCTTCGCCTATCAGCTCTTTGATGATTTGAGAGATGTAAGATATAAACCGCAGGAAGTGGGAAAACCAACACTAGTTGAAGCAGGCAAAAGAACAACAGTTTATAGATGGGGAGAGGAGACAGTAGAAAAAGAGTTGGAAAAAAGGAAAAAAAGAATTATAAAAAATTTAAGAGCTATCCAAAAAGATTCAGAGCTGGAATGGCTAGTTGAGCAAATGCTCAGTGCGCCTTAGTAAAATTATTAAATCTAGCTCATTTATCAAGAATATGAAATTCGAACCAGAAACTGTAAAGGGATTCCAGGACTTTCTGCCTCCTGAATCTTTGAAAAGAAAAGCAGTTAGAGAAATAATAGAAAAATGGTTTAAACTCTACGGCTTTGTCATAGTTGAAACTCCAGTCGTTGAATTCGAAGAATTAATGCGCTCGAACATACTGCCAAGCGAAGAAGAAGCTGTCTCAGAGAGATTTAAACTAAAAGACAGAGGAGGAAGAAATCTGGGGTTAAGATACGAGTTTACTTTTCAGCTTGCGAGAATATTCAAGCAAAATCCAAATATAAAGCTTCCTTTAAAAAGATACCAAATTGGAGAGGTTTTCAGAGACGAGCCGGTTTCTCAATTAAGATTCAGGCAGTTCACACAGTGCGATGCAGACATAGTAGGAGACTCTTCAATAAATGCAGATGCAGAATGCCTCGCCATGCTCTCTGATATTTTAAAAGAACTAAAAATAAACGCAGAAATTCAGCTGAATAATAAAAAACTGCTTAGTGCAATAATAGAAAGTGTTGAAATCCAGAATGTTATAAGCGTAATGAAAGAGCTTGATAAAATAGAAAAAATAGGAGAAGATGATGTAAAAACCAACCTAAAAAAATATGCCAGCACAAACCAAATTGTAACATTGTTCAAGCTTCTTGATAAAGATTTATCCTTCTTCAAAAATAACGCTTTTGTTGGTGTTGGAGAATTAGAAGGTTTAATTGAAAAATGTGAAGAATACGGAATAAAAACAAAAGTCAATTTATTGCTGGCAAGAGGACTCGCTTACTATACGGGAAATGTCTTCGAAGTAAAAGGACCGGAAAAAATTTCAATAGCCGCAGGGGGCAGGTACGACAAAACAGTCGGGAAATTTTTATCTAAAGAAATTCCCGCAGTCGGAATTTCTTTTGGTCTGGAAAGAATAGCTAATTTATCAAACGTGGAATCTGAAAAGATTCCAAAGGCAGTTTTAATATCTATAAATCAAAATAAAGAAACAATCAAGCTGGCTAAAAAGCTAAGAAAAGAAAATATCTCTTGCTCTGTTTCATACGAAAAAGCAGGGAAAGCGCTTGAATATGCAAATTCATTAAAAGTTTCCTATGTTATTTTTATCGGCGCTGAAGAAATTGAGAAAAACAAATTTAAATTAAAAAATATGGGAACTGGAGAAGAGAGTCTATTAAGTGAAAAGCAATTGCTGAGAATACTAAAGAAATGATTCTATAAAATTGAACAATTATGCCTTGACTATCAAGAGAAAAACATACTATTTTGTTCAATTATTTATGTTTTTCACTATACTTTCCCTTCTCAGTTTCAAGCTCTGATTCTTTAAACGCCTCTTCAACTTCCTTCTTCATTCTTTCCAGTTCTTCCGCGTTTTGCTCCTCATATAAATGCTTAAGCAAAATCCAAATCTCCTCAAAATGATTTTCCTGCTCCAAGTGTATCTTATGCTGATTATCCAAATGCAAAAGAGGAATGAAAGCAGAAATTTTTTCTTCATTACTAACTCCGGACAATTCAGAAAAAGCTAGTTTTGTTTTTCTGTAAGCAAAAATCCCTCTTATCTTCATGTAAATATCCCTAACCTGGTCTTTTAGATTAACTCTTGTTCTGGGGAGCGTAATCGCTGTTTCAAACTCGTGCTGTTTTGCTATAACAACCCTGCGAATTCTCCTGTTTTCAGTCTTAATTGCTTTGCCGAGCGCACCCATCAATTCCTGCAAAGTAACTTTCTTGAATCTTGGAAGAGGTGTTCTAGGCACTAATTCTGGAATTTCTTCATCAAGCTCAAGTCTTTCCTGTTTACTGCTCTTGCTCTCTTCTTTTCCAAACAAGATATTGTCCAAACTAGGAATATAATGATTCAATAAAATCTCAGATTTAATCCTCAATAATAATGCCGCTGCAAATAAGACTTTGCTCGAAACAAAAAAATTCTCCTCCTCAAGTTTTTTAACTCTTTCAAGATACTTATTAGTCAACAAGACCAAATCAATATCCCATGGATCTAATTGCTCAGAATTAATCAAATCATAAATAATTGCCTGCCAGCTTAATTGCTCACCAAATAACAATCCATGAATCTGCTCCTGCCCGATTTTGGAACTGCCTTTGTTAGGAATTTTGGTCATATTCGATAAAAAACAACTAACTTTAAATATGCTTCCAATTACTGATAGATTACTCAAAAAAGCACAACAAATTTACGTTCCCATTAAGGAGTTACAACAAACCGAAAAGTTTAAATATGGCAATTCTATCTATTATTATCACCTCTTTTTGCCCGGGGAAGGACGTTTGGCTCATCTATTTCAGCTTGGGTTAAACATCCTTCTCAAGGGTTAATTACATAAGAAAAGGTAATATCCTGTCTAAAATCAGGCACGATTATTTCTTCTTTGTTAAGAACTGCACAGAGAGCTACTTCTTCTCAATAAACTCAGTATAATGGCACTTCCCGCAATACATTCTTGTTTTATGGTCTGCTAAAAAAACTCCAGGACCGCATCTAGGGCAGTTCTTATTAGTCTTTAATAATTTATCATCGGTAATTTTATAATGAGAGTATTTCTTGGAAGTTAGCTTATTTTTGTGCGGTTTTTTCCCTTTTTTCACGCCTGTAGCCCCGCCCTTAGTTGTTGCCATCTTGTTTTACTCCTTTGACTTTTTGTTTAGGCTCTATTTTTAACTTGTCTTCCTGGGAGTCATAAATAAATGCCTCAATTAAAAAGTCATTTGCGCCAAAATTATTATTTAAAGTTTTGATTACTACATGCTCATGGGGAAGGCTAAGCTTCTCAGCAAGCAGGCTCCTTACATGCTCAAGTCCGGGATTCTTATCTGATTCTATCATAAATTGAACCTCCCTTCTTTTTAAAAGGTCGTTTTTAATATCTTTAAAAATTTTCATTTTAAATTTTTATAGTGTAAACTCCCTTTTCTTTCTTATCGAGTTTCTGCGCAATAACAGATTCTTCAGGCCTTAAAATCACAACTTTTCCTTTGAAAGTTTCTGTAAACTCTTCAGACCCGCATTTCGGGCATTTTGCTCCAGAATAAATTGCCTTGCATTGTTTGCACGCTTTTTGTGATGTCATTTTAATTCTTCCCCATATTAACTCTCAGCATATCATGTGCTCCCACTGTTAATCCTAAAAATCCTCCCAAAATTCTTTCTCCATACAAAAGTCTTCTTCCGTCTATCTCCATTATTTCTTTTTGGCTCCTTTTTTCTCTGTATTCTTCTCTGCTTTTTTGATTATCGCTCTTTTGTTCTCCTCTAGCCATTGAATTTTACCTAAACCTGACTGCCTCATTGTTAAACCTATCTTAGGAAAATCCGCCTTATAGCTAATCGCAACTATTCTTGCCACGCAGTCATCTCCTTTCCCAATGCTCCTTTTTGTAGATTTTCCAGACAATGTTCCTGTCTTATTCAATGACACATAATCTTCCATTGTTTGAGAAATATGAATCATCCCTTGAGCAGGACCTATTTGTATAAACGCCCCAAAATTTGTAATTTCTAAAATCGTTCCGTATGATATCTCATGCAATTCCGGTTTCCATGTCAAAAGAGTGAATTCCGAGTTATAAAAAGCAGCCCCGTCTCCATGTATTATGACTCCATCGTTAATCTTTCCGATAGACATAACTGCTACTACATATCCCATCTCTTTGCTGACTCTTTCCGAATAATCTTCTTTTAATTGCTTCTCTATTGCCTCTCTTGTAGGCAAACCAAAATGCTTTGGTTCAACTCTTACATAATCTTCTACTTTTAATATATAAAACATGTTATCCATTAAACCGAACAAAAAACGCTTTAAAAAGTTTGCTATTTTGACTTGGAAAAAAGCATAATGTTTATATTTGTGTTTTTACTATGACATTAATGAAAAAAGAGATGAAGATTGCGCTTTTTATCTTAGTAGCGTTTCCTTTTTTATTGTCCTTTAAAAGCGTCAACGCAGTTAGTGTTGACGTTAGCGATTACTCCAGTACGCTCAAAATTGTCGATATATCTTCAGCTTCTAACATTTACGGCTATGAGGTTAATTTTAGCATTGACAGCGGCTCTGTTAGCGGAATAACAGGCGGGAACTTTCTCGGTCCGACTACAGAAGCAACATACGGAAGCAGTCAGAGAGGAGGTTATTTGTATGTTTACGGAACTAGGCTAGACAGCGCAAAAACAGGAGTAAGCGGAAGCGGCTCGTTATTTAATATCTCTTACTCAGGCGGTTTAACTTTAAAGGGCGCTTGTTTAATTGACACAAGTGCCTCGTCTTCTTGTACTTCTTACAACCTGCCAAGTTCAACAACTACATCAACTACATCAACTACAACAAGTGAAACACCTACCGGCACTTCTGCAGAAACTATAAGCATAACTTCAACCCCTGAAGGTTTTGAGTTCAATGTTATAATTGATAAAAAAGAAACAAAAGAGATTACAATAAAAAATAACGGAAAACAAAATGTTTTTTTGAGTCTCTCAACAGAAAATCTTGAGGATATTATTTCTTTTAAGCAAAGAGCAATAACAATTGCTGCAGGGCAGGAGCAGACTATTGAGTTCGATGTTTTAGTAAACAAAAACAGTTTATATGTAGGAAAAATACTAATAAAAAGCGGGAACACTTTAGTTGGAGAAAATCCAGTAATAATCAATGTAAAATCAGGAAATTTTCTATTTGACTCCAAAATTTCCCTGTCTAGAGAGGACAGAACAATATCTCTAGGAGAAAATATAAACGCGCAAATAGACCTTCAGCAAGTTGGTGCAAAGGAAAAAGTAGACGTTGTAGCAACATATATAATAAAAGACTTTTCAGGAAACACTTATCTGGAGGAAAGCGAAACATTTTTTGTTCTAGAAGAAAAAAGCTACATTAAAGAGCTCTTTACAGAAGATATACCGATAGGAAAATATATTGCCGGACTGGAAATTACATATCCCGGCGCATTTGCAATATCCTCAGTTCAATTTAAAATAATAGAAAAAGAGTCTGTTATCGTAAGAAAATTCTCAAATAATTCAATAATAATAGCAGTCATTATCATAGTTGCAATCTTTCTTATGCTAGTTATAGCCATTACAAGAATGATGCACAAAAAACAACCGCTAACCAAAAGAAAAAACAATAGTAAGATTTAAATGTTTTAGCGGGCTCTGCATAGAATAATGAAAAAAAGGGATGATAAAAAACTAATATTATTGCTATTGATTGTTTTCGCTAGCTTAATGCATACTGCTTTAGCCTCTCCAGGATTCGAAGTTGGCAGTGTATTATTAAAATCCTCGCTGACAGAAGGAGAGTCGGTAACCAAATCGTTTGCCATAGCCAGCGGAGAAGGAGGGGAATTTTCACTCGACATAGGAGCTTTATCAAGAGTTAAGCTGAGTGAAGAAAGTTTCACACTGCAGAAAGGAGAGAGTAAAACAATAGATGTTACATTCGATTCAGAAAAAATAAAACCTGGCATTTACATAGGAAGTATAGCAATAACAGAAAAGAAAGAAGTTGAATACCTTCCGCTAATTTACGAAGTAGAGTCTAAAGACGTTTTTTTTGACGCGAATTTGGATATTCCGCCGGCATATACAGAGGTCCAGCAAGGTTCAAAAGTAATAGCTCAAATAAAAATTTTTGACTTGACTTCAGGTGGAGAAACAGCAGAAAAAAGCCTGAGCCCGGTTTCTATTGATGTTGAATACACTGTTGCAGGATTATTTGGAAATGTTTTAAGCTCAGAAAGCGAGAAGATTGTCGTTAACAAACAAGCCCAGATAACAAAGACCATCAACTTCCCAGAAGATATTGAAGAAGGAACATATGTAATAAGTGCTGTAGTGAAATACAAAGAATCAGTCGGAGTTTCAAGTCAGACATTTGCAATTGTAAAAAAAGAAGAAAACGCGGGCTCATCAAGTCTATTCAACTTCTCAGACTATGGAGTATTAATAGGTATTCTTATAGCTGGAGGAGTGATAATACTTGGAATAATCCTACTGTTCGTGTATATAATCCACGAAAGAAGCAAGTTCGTACTGGAATTGAGGAGATATAATACAGAAGAACTAAAACACGTCAAGGAAATTCTTGGAGAGCAGGAAAAGATGCTGCGCAACAGAGAGCATCCAAAAATTAGGTATATAAAGAAAGACATAAACAAAAAGGTTGAGAAGCTAAGAAAGGTGCATCAAAAAAGAATTGAAGAATTTAAGGACCTTGACAAAAAAGGAAACATTAAAGAAATGAAAGAGAAACTAGAAGAATGGAAAAGAAAGGGATATAACACCCTCCCCCTAGAATACAAAATTAAAGAATTATCAACAGAAGAGATGGAGTCTATAATGAAAAAGTGGAAAAAGAAGTATAAATTCTAGCAAAACCAAAGGGTATAAAAAGAGAGTCTGATTTATAAAAACAATTTAAAAGAGGTATCAATGGTTGAGAAAAATAGAGACCAAATTAAAAAAGAATTCAATGAGTTTGCAAAAAAAATCTCAAGATTGGAGACCTTAAGGCACGAATTAAGCGCCTTGGATACAGGAGATTTTAAAACAGATGTTGAAGTAATAAAAGCTAAACTAAGGGACGTAAACGCCATTCCTGAAATAGAGAAGGAAATAAAGTCTCTAAGGGAGAAAATAGAAAAACAGCGCTCTCAGCATCATACATCCATAGAATCACAGCAATGGAAAAAACAATCAGAGAGAATAGAACAAAGAATAGCGAAACTGAATAATTTAATAAAGAAAAATGCAAAGGAAATTCATGTTAAAAAAGAGAAGATTGTAAAGAACTTAGATTCAAATTATTCTAAAAAAGAAGCCAAATTAAGAACAAAAAAGGAATCCAGCTTGGATAAAAAGGAGTTCATCACTAAAAAAAGAGAATTAGAAGCAAGGATGAATAAATTATCACAAAAAGAGAAAGATCTGGGGTCTAAACTAACAAAAGAAAATTCTTGCCTTAAAGAGCAAATAGAAAAAATAAATAAAATAAAAAAAGACCTGGATGAAAAAGCCAGGAAGTTGAAGGAAAAAGAGGAGGAGATCAGGTCAAGTGAAATTGGAAAGAATAAAGCCCTTGAGGCGGAGCTTGAAAAGGAAAGAAAAATACTTGAAACTTCACTTGCTAAAGAAAGAAGTATTCTGGAATCAAAGCTTAAGGAGAAAGAAAAGGAGCTTGGGAAAAAAGAATCAGAATTGCAGGGTAAAATAAGCCTGAGAAAGAATTATCTAAAAAATTATCTGATGCAGAAAAACAAGGAATTGGATGAAAAAGCCAGGAAGTTGAAGGAAAAAGAGGAGGAGATCAGGTCAAGTGAAATTGGAAAGAATAAAGCCCTTGAGGCGGAGCTTGAAAAGGAAAGAAAAATACTTGAAACTTCACTTGCTAAAGAAAGAAGTATTCTGGAATCAAAGCTTAAGGAGAAAGAAAAGGAGCTTGGGAAAAAAGAATCAGAATTGCAGGGTAAAATAAGCCTGAGAAAGAATTATCTAAAAAATTATCTGATGCAGAAAAACAAGGAATTGGATGAAAAAGCCAGGAAGTTGAAGGAAAAAGAGGAGGAGATCAGGTCAAGTGAAATAAAAAAAGAAGGAGACGCAAAAGAAGAATTGGAAAGTGAAAAACAGTTGTTAATAAAAAAATTGCATAAGGAGGAAAGGGAAGTAAGCATAAATCTAAGAAAAAAAGAAAAGGAGATTGAAGAAAGAGAGTCTAAATTAAAACTAGAGTTAAACAAAAGGAATTTAAATCTAAAAGAAAAGCTTGAAGAAATAAATAAGATAAAAAAAGAGATTGAAGAAAAGAGTAGAAATTTAGATTATAAAGAAAAAGAAGCCAGGTTAAATGAGATAAAGAGAAGGGATATATTAAAAGAAAAATTGAAGGAAAAGGAGAAAGAAGTTGCAGAATTAAAAACAGCAGAAAATAGGTTAAAAGAAGAAAAAAATAGGCTAAATGAAGATAGAAAGCTTCTAATTCAAAAGAAAGAAGAATCTCAATTGAAAATAGCAGAAGAACTGGATAAAATAAAGAAAAGAAAAGAAGAACTGGCAAAAAAAGAAAAGAAAGCAGTTATAGAAGTTCTTAAAATAAAAGAAGACGCAAAGAGCAGGTTATTAAAAGAAAAATTAGAATTAGAAAGAAAATTAGCTGAGGAAAGAGAGAATCTAAGAAAAGCAGCAGAAGTGATAAAAAGAAAGCAAAACAGTCTGGAAGAAAATAAAAAAAAGCTGGAATTGGAGCAAACAAAAAGAGAAGACTTGCTCAAAGTCCAGCTAAACAGAGAAAAAGAAAAACTCAGAGAGGAGATAAACAGGATTAAGCTAGAAGAACAAAAAGAGATACTCAAAGAAAAAGAAAATTTAAAAAATATTCTTGAAAGGCACAAAAGAAATAATGACATTCAGTTTGCTCAAGAGGTGGAAAACATAAAGAAACTGATGCATAAAGAGCTTATAGACAGAATATCAAAAATAAAAGAAAAAGGGGAAATAAAAATAAAAAGAGAACTAATTGGCGAGAAAAGGAGACTAAAATCAAAGCTTGATAACGAATATAAAAAGAAGCTGGAATCTGCGCTTAGCAAAAAAGATAAAGACCTCGCAAAAAAGAAAGCAGAAGTAGAAAAACACATCTTAGAAGAAACAAGAGCATTATTAAAATAAGTCACTTGTATACATATTCGTTGCAAAAACTGCAGTTTTTCTCAACAGAGCACGCTTTAAAAGTATTTTTATAAGCTTCCAAAACTAATTTTGCAGTTTTAACTAATTCATCCTTTATGCTGTAAATATTGAAGCTCATCCTATCAGAATAAACCGCCTTTGCATTTCCTTCGCTGTCAACATAAAATTCAAGCGGCTTTTGATGCCTCAATAAATCCAGAGTGATCTTTCTTACTTTCCCTAATCTGCTTGCCGAAAGAGCATAAAACCCAAGCTGCCAATTTCTGTTTATTTGGGCTACATCAGACTGCCCTGTTTTATAATCAATAATCTCCAGCCCGTCAGAATTAAAATCAATTCTGTCTGCAAAACCAGTAAATTTAATCCCCTCAAATTCATAATCTAATTTCTGCTCTGTCTTGGAGTTCTTGCTGTATTTTTTTTTGTTTCTCTCAAAGAAAACTCTAATCAAATGTTCTGCCTCATTAAAATCAACACTTTCCCACTCATTCTTTATATGAAGCTCCTTAGCATAATCAATAAACTCTTTGAATGAAACAAAATTATTTTTAACGCCGGCCTCAGCTACCTTATGAACAAAACTCCCAAGGCGCATTGCCTCCCAATAAATAGTCTTTTCTTCAGGCATGTTATAAACATACTTATACTCGTATTTTTTTTGGCATTCTGTAAATAACAGCAAGGAAGAAGGAGAAAAAATAATATCCAAATTTTCAATTTTCCGCTTTGTATTTCCTTTTACATCAATCACCAAGTCACTAAAATTATCTTTATTCAAGACATCATTAAAAGTTAGCTGATTCCTGTCCTTAGTTAAAAATTCTTTATATTTCTCTTCCTTATCGAAATAGAATATTACATCCGGGTTTGTTTTGTAATTTATCTCATTAAGAAACTGCGAGGCATAATGCATCCTCCCGCCATATTTGCCTGCGTAAGTTAAAATAAGATTTTCCTTTGCTCTTGTAAAAGCAACATAACAGAGTCTTCTTTCCTCATGTAATTGATATTCTCTCTCCAGTTCATAAGCATAATAATCCCTGTCCCCTTGTTTTAACCCTTTAAATTCAGGATACAACTCAAGCGGAATTAACGGCCTATTAACAGCTCTCTCTATAGGAAAACGTTTTTGCGCGGCATTTGTTATAATTACTGTGTTATACTCCAGCCCCTTTGTAGCATGTAAAGTCATCAGCCTCACGCCATTGTCTTCAACCTGCGGAGCTTCAATCTCTATACCAAGACTTTGAATTATCTCTAAATAATAAATAAATCCATTCAAGTCCGAATCGTACAATGAAGAGTGATTCTTCGATAATTCATAAAATTTATTCAGATTAAAGATATTCTCCTTTTCCTCCTTCGTTTTTGTGCCGGTTATTATCCCAGAACATAAAAAAACATATTTGATAATCTCCGGCAGTTCTTTTGAGATGCACGGAATCATAAGCTTAATTCTCTCACAAAGAAGATTTACCTCCCTCTTTCCTTCTTCAGAAAGCTCCAATTTGCCTATTTCATTTAAGATTTTCGCAGAAGTGTTCTCAGAATTTCTATTCTCTTTCAGAAATTTCCCGATTAATACCAAATCGTCGCTTTTAAAATCAAGATTATAGATTAAATCCCACCATTCATGTTCTCCGCCTCCTTTCCTCATCTTTAGTTTATTTAAAATTGATAAATAATCAAAAATTGTCTTAACTGTTTTTTGCTTTAATAATGAAGATTTTGAAACAGCGCAATATTTAATTCCCTTATTTTCCAGAGCCTGTTTTATGATCCTTCCATATTGATGCGCCCTGAACATAATGCATATCTCATTAGGATATTCTCCGCGTTTTAATAAATCTTCAACTATATCAGAAACTTTTCGCGCCTCCTCTCTGGCATTCTGCAATTCATAAACTTCTATTTTGCCACCGGGCTTATCAAAAGCATTTTTTACAATAAAGCATTCCTCAGAATTGTCATAATTATTTTTTATTATCTGATGCGCTGCTTTCAAGATTTTATTTGGAGACCTGTAAGATTTGTCAAGATTAAAAATGTCGTCTTTTATTTTGAAATGCTCAATAAACTCCTGAAAATTTCTTTTGTACGCCCCCCTAAATCTGTAAATAGACTGATTTATATCACCAACTGCACTAATATCTCCTTTAGGAGCCAGATAAAACAAAAGCTCCAGTTGTATCTTGTTGGTATCCTGAAATTCATCAACAATTAAATATTCAAAATCCTGGGATATTTCAGGGAATTTCTTCAGCAAGTCCAGGGCATTTTTATTTAAGTCTGAATAATCCTGATAATTTTTTAATTTTTTAATTTTCTCATATGCCGTCCATGCATTGATAAATTTCTTTATGTCGCATATTTCTTTTATCTCAAGAATCTCATTTACCAGCAATTTCCTGTCTTTGTGTCTGGTTAAATATAAAGTTTGCAACTCAAAATTAAGGTTTTCCATTCTTTTCTCCAGGTCAATCTCATGATACTTTTCTGTTTTTCTCTCCAAATAGGATTTTATTTCTTCAATACCTATTCCTATATCTTTAGCACTGCCTATAGAACCTATGTATTTATGGCAGTTAGCTGGAGTAACTTTTAAGTTCAAATGCATTACAATTTTCGCTTCGTTGGGGTCAATTATCTTAAATTCTTTGTTTATTCCGATTTTATCTCCATATTTCCTTAATAGCTCAGCTGAAAAAGCATGAAAGGTTTTCACAGTTGGTTCCTTGTCTTTGTCAACATCTATACTTTTCTGGATTCTTGTAAGAAGATTATTCGCCGCTTCGTTGGAAAAAGTTATGCAGACTATCTTTTCAGGCTTGTAAATTTTGTTAGAAACAAGATATTTTATCTTCTCAACAATTAAATGCGTCTTTCCTGTTCCTGCGCCCGCAAGAACGGCACACGGGCCGGTTATTTTTCTTATTGCCAATTCGCTAGACGTTCCCATAACTAGACTTAGCAACAAGCATTAAAAAGATTACTCAAGATCACCAAATCCTTCGGATTTGCTAGGGATTTGGGGACAGCAAGATTTGCTCTAACAGATTCGCAAATCTTGGGCATCCAAGATGCTCTGGCATCTTGGTGGAACCGGGAAAAAACGACGGCATCTGGCTCCAATCTAAAGATTGGAAATTTTTCACGTGTATTACACAATCTCTCCATATCCGATTAATCTCCAGTGGCTTTTTATATTTCTCGCAATGCCTACATTATCTCCTTTTTTTATTATTGCAGGAATTTTCAAGGAAATTATTAATTCTTTTTCTTTTGCAGTACTAACAACCCCTCCTGTAATAGACGTATTAATGCTCAGCATTAAAGTTTCATTTTGTTTTATTTTTTCAATTGAAGTATGATTTTCAACGTCGTGTGCTTCTGGAAAAAGAGCATATTCGACTTTAACTTCTGATACCGGACTCGGAAGTTTATTTGGATATGACAAAACATTTCCAGCAAGCAGGTCATTCTTTCCAAGAGCCATATCAATCTCACTCTCAATAGACATACTTCCCCCAGGTGAAAAAGATTTAACTTCCTTCGAACCTCTGTAAAGACTTCTTATTTTTGTCCTTATAGGAACATATTTGTTTTCATTCCCGGACTTGACAATTCTTCCTGGTTTTATCTCGATTTCATCTCCAACCTTCAATATTCCCTGCTTTAGTGAACCGCCAAGTACAGCCCCGTGCAATTCTCTGGGGATTGTTCCAGGCTTGTTAATATCAAAACTTCTTGCTACAACAAAAAGTGGCTCTGCATCTGTATTCCTTCTTGGTATAGGCAAAAGAGATATTGCCCTTAGCACCTCTCCAATATTAACTCTCTGCTGCACCGAAACAGGTATAATCTGAATATCTTTATAGCTCTCTCCAAGAAATTTTCTTATATCTTCATAATTCTTTCTTGCCTGCTCAATACTAACTAAGTCTATCTTATTTTGTATTACAATTATATTTCTTATCTTTTTTACTTGCAAAACCATTAAATGTTCCCGTGTTTGTGGTTTTATTCCCTCATTAGCAGCTATAATTAATATCGCCGCATCAATTAAAGCCGCGCCAGATAAGGTAGTCGCCATTAGCATCTCATGGCCTGGGGCATCAATAAATGAAACATGTCTTGCTGGCTTTCCCCTTCCCTCAATATTATATTCGCCAGCATCATTATACACAACTATGTCAGCATAGCCCAATTTTATTGTAATTCCCCGTTTTAGCTCTTCAGAATGTGTATCAGTCCATTTCCCGCTGAGTCTTTCAAGCAAGGTTGTTTTTCCATGGTCAATATGCCCGAATATGCCTACATTTATTGTTTCCAATTCTTCATTTTTTTCTGTTTTTTTATTCATACAGTTTTTAGAAGAAGAGGTTTTTTAAACTCTGTGTTTTGATATTTTTATGGAAAAGAAAAAAGATAGCCTGTCTAATATGCTGGGAGCAATAAGAAAGTCTATTCTGATTGGAAAAACTCTTCAAGATATTTCAGAAAAACTGATAAAATTATACAAGAATGGATCAACATATCAAGAAATCGCTGAAACTCTTGGTGTGAAAGAAAGCTACCAAGTTACTTCCTCAGTTGCTAAAAGTGCTGTAGGTTATGCCATTCGTGGCTATTCTGGAGGTCTGGTAATTAAACCATACAGCGGACTTATTGATGAAAAAGAATTGTCTGTATTAAGAAAGAAGCATAAACTAGAAGGAAGCGTCAGAGGCGGTAGAAAAAGCGGTATCTCTCAAAGCAAAAAACATTCTGGAATGTTTACTTTGACTAAAAGTGAAAGAAAGAAAATTGCTTATGAATGGGTTTTATCTAGAAATCAAGTTCCATGGACTGATAAAATTACTGCAAATAACAGAACAGCCCCCTCTGAACTTGAATATGCTGTTAGCTTGTATAACTCCCAAGAGTTTAGAAGCAATATCAACTGCCAGGGCAGGTCAAAGGGCTCCCCAATATGGGAGGACATTGTATTTGAAGTTAATAAAAAATACCATAAGGGAAAGAATGTTAGGACTTTAAAGGCAGTTAGCCAGGCAGTATATTCTTTCGTTAAGAAACTAAAGTAGGTGTTTCTGATTTCTTCTCTTTTGGTTGATTCTGTTCAGGAAAAATCTCCGATAATTGTTTTTTGCCTTCTTTAATAACTTTAAGATTCAATTGAACAGTTGAGCTGGAAATCATTTTTCCCCTGACTGTCTTTCTTCTTCTTAAGCCTTTTATTTTCTCTCTCATTCCCCATCCCCGAGACAATAAAATCCTTCCTAACCCAGTTCCTTCGACATTTTTTGACATTGGAAAACCAGCAATATCGCTGCCTCCAGTAATCTCTAATTCATAACCGTCAAAATCACTCTTTATTTCCTTTCCGCCAATTACGTTTCCAACTGATTTTCCAAATAAGTTCTCCCCTTCTAATTCGAGTTTCCATGATTTCCCTTTCTCAGAGATATTTAATTTTAAAGCCATTTTTATTTGAGTTATAATGGGTTTTTAAAGATTGCTTTACTCTTTCGTTCTCCACTCTTCTCTTTCCTTTATATTCTGTACTTCCTGCAGGATATTTAGCTCGCCTCTTGAAAGAAGGTCTTTATTTTCCTTGAACTTCTTAAATTCTTTTTCTGATATATTAGAATAAAGATATTTTGCATCTTTCAATCTCCTCTCAAAATTAACTCCTGGAAGAGCAATGGCAACTTCTTCGCCTTCTTTTGCTTCTTTTATCGACTCTTTGTCTTTTTGTATTGTCTTAACCCTAGCGATTTTTTCATTATTCTCGCTTATTAATTCAAGACCTGTTTTTAAAATTCCCCCTAAGACTCTTGCTCCGAAAATTGCCGGATTAAGATTTCTGAATACATGATTATGAAGTATCTCTATTTTGCATATTGTTGAAAGAGATAACAGGCGCTCGCGCTCTATTTCTTCCTGTTTTTTCTTTCTCCATTCTTTCAGCTCTTCAATCAGCTTGTAAATAACATCATTTCGAAGAAGCTTTATCTTTCCTAAATTCAATTCTTCTTCTACACCTGTATTAAAACCAATAATAACAGCGTTCAAAGGGTTTATCTCCAAATTAGCCTTGGCAGCCACAACATCTGTTTTTCCAACCAGCCCTATTCCAACTTTTACAACTTCAATATTTTCCTGCTTAAGCAAAATCATCAAGGCTTCCAAGCTTCCTAAAGAATCCGCCTTTGCAATAATTCCCTGTTTGTCTAATTTTAACGACTGTTTTATCTCTTTTTTCAGAGACTCCTTTACTTTCTCAATATCACCTTTATGCTCTTCAAACGGCATCCCGGATAAAACTCCTTCTTTGTTTGTTAAATGCATTCTAATCCCTGTCGCAGCTCGCGCAAACTCTGCTTTTTTATATTTAAAAGATAAATTCTCTATCTCCTCAATCGCGCGCACTTTTGAAACAATCGGTTCATTATCCAAACTGGCAATAACAACTTCATCTCCTTCATTTAGCACGCCGTCATATAAAATCGCCTCAACATTCTCAAGTCCTTTCTCTTTCTTTATCTCCAATATAACTCCTTTTGCTTCTTCTGAAATCTCAAGTTCCTCCCTCAAGAATTTCTGGCTTAATCCACATAGCACAAGCAGAATTTCCGGGATGCCTTCTTTTGTTCTAGCTGAGCAGGGCACAATCGCCACCTTCTTTGTAAAATCTGAAACATCGTAATAAACATCTGAATCAAAACCATGCTCGGACAAAGCTCCCTGAAAGGTTAGTAATGCCTGCTGGTATTCTTGAGATACATTAATAGCCTGGCTCTCAACTGATTCTTTAAGTGTTGCGTCCGAGTTTGTTCTCCAGCCAGAAATATTGTCTATTTTATTTAAAGCTATAACAAAGGGGGTTTTATGGGCTTTTAATATTTGCAGAACTTCTGCTGTCTGCGGTTTAATGCCCTCTTTTATGTTGACTACCAAGATTGCCAAGTCTGCAAGACTTCCCCCTAACTTTCTCAGATTAGTAAATGCTGCATGCCCGGGAGTGTCTATAAACAAAAATCCTGTTATTTCTAATTTTATTTTATTCTTCTCAATCAAAGAACAGGCTTTTTTTATTTGCTCCAGAGGATATTTAGTAAAAGATATTTTCTGCGTTATTCCTCCGGCTTCTTTTTCCTGAATAGAACTCCCTCTAAAACAATCCAATATCGAGGTTTTTCCATGGTCTACATGCCCGACTACAGATACTATTGGTGAACGCAAATTGCGGTTTTCTGAACTTTGATCTCTCATATTTTTCTCTCCAAAACATAATTAACTTAGAATGAAGATGGTATTTAAATGCAACGATAACTGTATACTTCAAATAATAAAGCTTATTAAGCGTTGCTTTTTTGAGTTTGCATGGGAAATGAAAAAACAAATTCCAGAATTGAAGCAGAAGTTTCAGCGGATTATATCTCAAACGAGGCCGAAATTAGATTTTTAAGAAAAGGCATTCCTGTGCAGTATAAGGAAAAGAATTATCTTGTGCACGCTATTCCAATAAATCTTGAGAAATTAAAGAAAAGGTACAGTGCATTCAACGATGAGGTAGATAATAAAAACAGCGAAACAACAAAAATAGTTAAGTTCCAGCCAGCCATCGATAATGCCAAACAAATGGCTTTCAATTATATAGAAAGATTGCATAAAGAAGGAAAAACAAAAGAATTAAGTCGGCTTGAGATAAAGGCAACCAGCTCTAAATAGTCTGCTCGTCTGTATTATTTCTATTCTCGCCTGCATCTTCCTGTTCGGGCATAACAGCAGCCATATCCTCTTCATCTATTGAATTTATTGCTTGCTTGAATAATTTAAATTTCTCTGCAGGAATTCTTGTCCCCGCCTTTGTAAATCCAGTATAACGCTCGCCTTTAACAAATTCTCTAATCGTTAAACCTCTTTTGCCGCCATAATCATCTATTCTTATGACTATGTCTGTGTCAGGATTCTTTTGTATTCTATCAATATCTTTCTCCATTTATCTAATTAAACTCTTTTCTATATAAATGTTCTTGTCCGATTATTGCTACGAATAAGAGATTACTCTCAGTTTATAGCTACAGACTTTAGTAATTTCCCATTTTATCTGTAGTTATGTTCAGAGAAACAAATAGCCATGAGGAATTATTTTGGTCTCCCGCTATAGATTTTGTATAGCCTATATTGTCACAAAACCCTTCGGGTTTTAACCTCGCACTAAAGTTGCGAGGCTTGTTCGTGGTTTTGTGGCTACCGAGAAAATCCGAGCAATACAAACCACGGACTAAAGTCCGAGGATTTTAACGAGTATTTATATATTCTTATTATTGAGATGAATAATGCTGCGCAGATTTATTGAAAAACACGCATTTTTAACTAGTTTGAATAGTCCTCATTTCTTTAAAAATTTTGTTAGAAAACAGATATATAAAAAAGCAAAAAATGATCCAGAAAGAGTCCACGAGATGGCTATAGAAATCCTTAATAGATACAAAGAAGAAATAAAAACACGCTCATCAAAATTTGATTTTCCTTTCTTATATGTTTCTCTTGCCGGAAAAAAAGTAATGCCATTTGGAACCGCTGCAGGTTTAGATAAAAATGCTGATGCATTAGAGCCACTCTCCTATATATTTGGATTTCAAGAAATAGGAACTATTGTTGTAAACAAACGTGAAGGAAATAATTCTCCCAGAGTCTTTCCAGACGAATTGAATGAAAATATTTACAACGCGCAAGGTTTTCCAAGCAAGGGGCTGGATTACATAGCAAACAATCTAAAAAGCTACAGAAATTCAGGTGGCGAAGGAATCATACTAGCCAATATTTGCGGAATTCCTCAAGACTCAGACATTGATATCGCTCATTCTGAATTAGAAATTTTGGTTTGCAAGCTTGCCCCCCATGTTGATGGTTTTGTCTGGAATCCTTCTTCTCCAAATACAATTAGTCTGCCCTTGCTGAGAACTAAAGAGTCATTTAAACAAAGTATTGAGATAATTAAGAAAAACTCAGAAAGAAAACTAAGCTTAGTTAAAATGTGGCCGTTTGAAGATGAAGATAAAAAACAATGGTTAAGTCTAGTCAGTGTTTGGCTCGAAAATGGGGGCGAGGGAGTAGTTGCAGTTAACACATATGCTGTGCCAAAAAAGAATATTCCAGCAAAAGAATGGGGATATCAATCAGCAGGAGTAAGTGGAAATTTCTTGCAACATTACAGACAAAGAGCTATAAAAGAAACCAGAGAACATTTCCCAAGAGCCTTTATTATTGCAGCAGGTGGCATAGATTCTTCATTTCAAGCATATCTCTCTTTCAAAGCAGGTGCAAATGCTTTAGAGGGCTACACTCCCTACACGTTTTATGGTTTTGGTTTAATAAGAGAAATTTCTCCCAAGTTAAAGAAAAAACTTTCTTCTAAAGGGTTTAGCTCACTGCAAGAGTTTCAAAGCACAAATAATTACCTTTAAATACCTAGGATAAATTTTAATTGTATGCATAATAAAAATACCAATGTCTGCTATAAGGCAGTTAGAAGAGCACTTAGCTACTTTTAGTTGGAAATGTTAAAAAATGGAAAGTTTTAAGAAATTTGGTTTGAGTGAAGATCTTCTCAGAGTTATTCAGGAACTAGAGTTTAGCGAGCCAACTGAAATCCAGGAAAAAGCAATTCCCTACGTCTTAAAAGGAAGAGATGTTATTGGAAAATCAGCAACAGGTTCTGGCAAAACACTTGCATTCGGTTCTGGAATTGTGGAAACAACTCAAAAAGGAAAAGGCATCCAAGCCTTAGTTTTAACTCCAACACGAGAATTAGCGGAGCAAGTTGCTCAGTCCCTTAAAAAATTTTCAAAGCACCATAAATTTTTTATACAGGAAATTTACGGCGGAGTTTCAATAACAAACCAAATCCACAAGCTGTCGCGTACAGAAATTGTTGTTGGAACTCCTGGAAGAATTCTTGATCATTTAAGAAGAAACAGCCTCAATTTGTCAGATTTAAAAATTCTTGTTCTAGATGAAGCAGACAGAATGGTCGACATGGGATTTCTTCCGGATGTTGAAACAATTATCAAGCAATGCCCCCAAAAAAAACAAACGCTCTTATTTTCAGCAACAATCACCCAGGAAGTAGACTATATAGCTAAAAAGTATATGAATAATCCGGAATACATCACAGTAGAATCTTACGTAGACGCATCAAAACTTCACCAGTATTATTATGACACTCCAAACCACATAAAATTTTCTTTGCTGATCTACTTGCTTAAACAAGAAAAGCCGGGATTAGTTATGGTATTTTGCAACACAAGAAGAAATGCAGATTCAGTTACAAATAATTTAAAACGCTTTGGTCTGCATGCAGTCGCTATTCATGGCGGTTTAACACAAAGTAGAAGAAGCAGCATAATGCAGGATTTTCATGCGGAAGAAATAGCAATTTTAGTCTGCACAGATGTTGCAGCCAGAGGATTAGACATAAAAAATGTTTCTCATATTTACAATTATGATGTGCCAAATACAAGTGTAGAATATATACATCGGGTAGGAAGAACAGCAAGAGCAGGAGAAGAAGGAGAAGCAATAAGTCTAGTTTCAAGCAGAGATTATGAAAACTTTAGGAAAGTAATGGCAGATGAATCTTTAAAAATAGAAGAAAAACAAATTCCAAATATAGAGATTGTACCAGCCAACTTTATGCAAAGGCACAAAGAAAGATTTCATAAAAGAAGAGGCGATAAACCAAGATTCAGTTCAAGAAGATCTAATAGAAACCGCCGTAGATAGATATTATAACACTAATTAGTTATTTTTTGCATGAAAGCTCTAAAAATTGGCAATGTAAAACTAAAAACCCCTATCTTTCTCGCGCCAATGGTTGATGTTACAGACCTTCCCTATAGATTAATTTGCAGAAAATTCGGCGCAGGAATGGCATATAGTGAAATGATTTATATTGATGCTATTCTGCATAAAAATAAAAAAACTCTAAAATTGATGAAAACTTGCAAGGATGACAGACCTGTTGGCTTGCAGATTACCGGAAACAACGAGGAAGAGTTTAAGAAGTTTGTTAAAACTAAAACATGGAAAGATTTTGATATAATCGACTTAAACTGCGGCTGTCCTTCTTTGAGAATTACAGGAAACCAGGCGGGGAGTTATTTACTTAAAAATCCTGATAAAATCAGCAGAATAATTAGAATATTAAAGAAAACAGGGAAACCTGTGACTGTCAAAATTAGACTCGGTTTTAAGAAAAATAATGTTATGAAAGTTGCAAAATCCGTTGAAAAAGCCGGAGCAGATGCTTTGACAGTGCATCCAAGACTTGCAATACATGGGAATAATGTTAAGGCCGATTGGTCATGGATAAAAAAAGTTAAGAATAATATTGGAATTCCGGTTATAGGAAATGGAGATGTTTTTTCAGGCGAAGATGCAAAAAAAATGCTGGAAATTACAGACGGCGTTATGATTGCGCGGGGCGCCCTTGGAGATCCTTATATTTTTGATAGAATTCTGGCTTATTTAAAAACAGGCAGAGAAAAAGAATTTGATTTCAAGAAAAATATCTCTGCGTTTCTTGATTACTTGAATTTAGCTGAAAAACATGGAGTTATAGATATATCAAGAATAAAATATATCGGAAGCAGTTTTATCCGTAATGTCCAGGGCGCCCCTAAACTAAGAAATAAATTAATGAAACTAAAAACCTTTGATGAGATAAAGGAGTTTGTCTCTGGCATAGAAAAAGAATAAAAAAGATTTCTTATTCCTCGCTTTCCAGCTCTGTGATTTTCTCGCTTACTCCTTTGGATTCTTTTTCCAGAGTTTTCTTGTATTCTTTAAGCATTTCTATTTTCTCTTTTTTTGTCAAGAATCCTCTGACTAAAGTCCGCAGTTTTCTGCTCAGTAACTTTGGCATAATCATGCAACTAAACAATAACAATTTATAAATAACCTCAATAGCTGAGATTTTCATGACAAAAAGGAGCATTGCCCTGTTTGTTATTTCTTTCTGCATACTAGTTAGTCTACCCCAATTTGTAAGCGCGCAAACCTGTCTGCCGGACTACAATGGACAGGGCCCAAATCCCTCGGATAATCGCTTCCTCTCTTGGCTTGTTGAATCATTCAGCTATAACGATCAAACATCCTGCCTGCTTAAAAATCACAAAAGAGAAGAATGGATAATTAATAAATTTATTATGCCAAATCCCCCGCCTTGGACTCAGCCGGACTTTGAAGCTAACAAGATATTCTACACAAAACAGGATACTGATTACGACTGGGATGATAAAAAAGAGTCTACACGCATCATGAAGGACACTCAAATTACCGAGTCATATGCTTCTACAAACCCTAACATCCCTATGGGATATAGCTACAATTTATATGAACGCGACACTATCTTCGCTGAATCCAGAAATGTTCTAGAAACACACACTTATCAGGCAGGAATTTTGGCGTTAGTTACACAAACCAAAGATATTTTCTTTGACGTGTATCTAGATCCGAACCGCAGATTTCCCGCAAGACAACAAAATCCCGAAGCAATAAAAGTTAGAGATTTGACAACAGTCAGTTATGACCCAAACGCCCTGGGCACCGGACCTGGACCAGTCCTTCTTCAGCACACTCCGGGAGCAATTGGACAAAAAATCTCTGCAGATTCAACAATCACTGTCTACCATCCGCCAGAATACACTATATTTGGAATTATTCCCAGAGGACCACAAAGAGAACTGCTCTCACAATACATCTACTCTCCTCCGGACATTCTCCAAAACCAAAAACATTATGAGAGACGCTATCAGCTTGATTCAAACAACATAAATCACCAAATAAAGAACACAGATCATGAAGAAACATTCTACCCGGATGGAAGAAGAAAAACTGAACTCCGAACGACTTCTTCATTCAGAATAGACGGAACAAGAATAAAAACAATAACAGAGAGCAGAGCTACAGCCGACAATGACATCACGCAGTCAATTAATAAAAAATCCGAGTCATTCGATCAATTCGACCAGCTGAACAAAGAAGAAGGAATTACACACGCTGTAAATCCAAACACATTTGATTTAGCATATTACAACCATTACGTCAATGACTGGCAATGGTCAGTAGCGCAGGGTAAATTGCTCCCTGGACAAAAATTCTCTCTTACACGCCTCTGGGATACAGGAGCAGGAAAATATATAATGCAGGAATGCCGTGATCAATCTTACAATGCCATAGGTTTTGAAGTAACCCATAATTTAAGGCGTGTAAACTTTGATTCAAGCACTGGGAAAAAAATCAATGTTCACAGTTACTATCACCAAAATCTTGCTGATGAAACTCCAAATGTATGGAGGGAATTAGACACGTCATACTGCCTTAACGGAGCCATCAACGAATATTATTTTTCTTTAACTAACTTCAATACAGATGGAACGCCAAACAATTCCGCCTCCTGTGTTACGCACAAAACATTTGACTGCGATGGAACTCTGCTTTACATAGTAGACACATGCCCGGCAAATACAAACACATTGTTCCCAAGCGCATGTACTGCAACCCCTCCTAACTTTAATAACGAAGAATCGCCGGGACCGGCGCCTCAAACCGCCCTGGATGCTCTGAATGTTTTAATTACCGACCCTGACAAAATTGATGATAACAACATATCACTTATAAATCAACCGCCGGCAGGACCAGAAAAAATAATCGAAACAATAAGCACAGATGAAAAATTACAATTAATACTTGAACTCTCTGACCCAGAAGGGTCTGGCATAGATTACGAAATTATAAAAGCCTGCCAGCGCACACTAACAAGAAGAGATTGCGTCAATAACGACAATAATGCATATGGAATAGAAATCTCAGACCTCGGGTTAGTAACTTTCAACCCTAAAGCTCTCGGTTCAGGAGATGACATAATCGGAACCTACATTTTTACAATTAAAGCGACCGAACGTGTATCAGCCCCTCTTGGAGCGAATGGAACTTCCCCACAGAAAGAATCAACCACTTCAACATTAATAATTAAAGTAACTCCTAAAAGCCCTCCTCAAATTATTCTTGACTCTCCTTTTGACATATCAAAAAATCCGGAATTATCAATCAACGATGCAATATCGGGCAGAGTTATAAGCATCAAAGGAAGTTCATCTCTAGACATACATTTTAGCGGACTAGGAAAAACTAGACAAGACATTACTCACTCAATTAGTTTTGCTAACCCAGAGCAAAGAGACAATTCATTCTCAATACCTTTTAGCACATTAGGCTTAACAGGACAGGATTACAAAATCACTCTTTCAGCAAAAGACGCTGAAGGAACAAGCTCGCCCCAATTGAAATATACAGTATACTTGTCTGATAATTAGCTCACTTATAAAGAATTCTTTCAATTTCTCTTTCAAGATTTTGAAATTGCCTTCCTTCACGCCTCTCATCAAGTTCCAAAAGCTTAGAGCGGTTTTCTTCAATAATCTCAGATAATTCTCCAGTATCCTCTGCCTGAACTAAAAAGTTGAAAGAGCTTCCGATATTACTTCCAGATAAACGGAACTTGGATAATGCGGCATCAGCATATACAATTGCATCATACTTTAATCTGCTTCCTGCTCTGAATGATTCCTGCGCCTTATCTCTTTGATATTCAGCTAAATAAGCCAGCGCCCTTTCTCTGATTTCTTCATCATCAATTGACGCCATCGCAGCAACACTAAAATTATAAGCTGCGGCATCACGCAGCAATTTGTTTTTCTGCCTGTAAGCTGCCTTCTGCCCAGCCTGATAAGCTGCTGCTGATAAATTCCCCAAATACTCCCCGCCAGACTGCCGAATAATTTTATTTCCAGAATCTAATGATATATTATCTTCATATAACTTTCCAGTTAGCTCAAAAAAAAGCGTTTTGATATATTCTTCCGGATGCCCATTTTCCAGCCTGAAACAATCAAAATCAACTGGGTACTTGCCGACAGCATTCACTCTCACATCTACACTATCTTCTTTTTCAGAGAATGTTTTAACAATGCTCTCTAAACCCCTGCGCGTCTGAAAATTAGGAATTGACTCTCCATAACCTATTTTTTTATATTCTTTTATTTTATCGCGCCAAAGAGTTTCTTCTCTTCCAGCCGGAGATTTTTCATATCTCACAAATTCCTCTTGAAGATAATCATGCATCGTAAAAACTTTCCCATAATTCTCTTTTTTCGCTATCAAAATAATTCTCTCGCCATTTTCATCTTCAGCAGATGCTTTAATTCCCTCTCTTCTATGATACTTCATCAATCCAAACAAACCGCCTATTCCACACACTCCGATTCCTCCAATAATAACCCCTCTTCCAAGTCTCCGAGTAAAACTCCTTCTGCTAATCTGCGGAGAGTCATCGCTGTCTTTATCAACTCTGTCAACTCGTCTTCTCATCAAATACCTGTATATATCCATAAAAAATCTTTACATCCGCCCCTTATAAACTTTGCCGGCGTTAAGTTGGAAACTTCATTTAACACTAACTATAAATTTTTATATGTAGGTTTAATGTTATTATGTGGCTAAGAAAAAAAGAAATCAAGCCGATACATCACATTCAACCCATACTTTATATAATAATACATTTCTAAAAAATTATGACTTTCCAAGATGACCTCTATTCTCAAATCTATAAATTTGACAACCTAATGGATGCATGGATAAATGCAAAAAAAGGTAAAACCAAAAGAAGATATGTCAAGCGTTTTCAACGAGATTTAAAGCAAAATCTCGCCAAATTGCATGAAGAATTGATAACTCAAACGTATCAACCAAATCCCTTAAAGACATTTATATTAAGAGATCCCAAAACAAGGAAAATATCAAAATCTGCATTTAGAGATAGAGTGATACATCACGCACTATGCAAAATAATTATTCCTTTATTTCAGAAAGGCTTTATTTACGATTGTCACGCTAATATTGTTGGTAAAGGAACCTTAAAAGCTATAGAGAGATTTGATGTGTTCAAAAGAAAAGTATCCGATTATATGGTCAGGAATAAAAATTACAATTTCTTTCTCAGATTTGCAAATGGTCT
>CAYIOA010000007.1:21365-27111 GCA_964364885.1 Candidatus Woesearchaeota archaeon | reverse complement strand
TTTCTCACGAACTAAAGTGGGGAGTTTACGCAAACAGCAAATCTTGATGTATTAAAGATAACTAAGAATTTTTCCTATCATGAATATTGTATAATCAAAAAATCCTTGTGTTTTACTGCTGACTAAAGTCCGCAGTTTGTTTGGATTTTTGGATGCTCAAGATGCTAACTCCATGCTAAAGCATGGAGTTTTCGCAATGCATCTTGACATAATGTTGTTTATAACTTTCTACATTGCGGTTTCCCTTTCTCCAGAAGGTTTTTTATATTTGAAACACCTTATAAAAAAATGAATCCAATAGTAATATTAAAGCACGAGCACAAAATTATAATGAATCATATTTTCTTGCTGGATGACATGGCCTTCTCTGTTTCTGTTAATGAAACGGATTTCTCTTCTGTTTTTAGAGCTCTTGTTGAAGTCTGGGATCAGCATGAAATAAAAGAGGAATTACTGTTTAGTGTTTTGGCTGAAGAAGGATATAATGTTCCTGTTGAGAACATAAAATTTGAACATGGCGAGCTGAGAAAATTTAAAGATATTATACTTGAAGCTATTAACTCCGGCGACGAAGAGAAGTTCAAAAATATGCTAAAAAATGTCTGCGGGAAAATGATAGACCTGCTGAGAGCCCACACCTTTGCAGAGGAGGATATTCTTCAAAATGTGTCATGGGAGCAATTGAGTGAAGAAACTCTTGACAAAATTAAACTACTCCAGATACTCCCGCACAAAGACCTGCTGGAAAACTAATAAGAAAGGTTTTTAAATAACTCAAAGGTCCCTTTTCAATGGAAGAAGGTTTGTTAGAAAGACCGCAAAAATCACTATTGCAGGAAAAAGCAGCAGAGCCAGAACCTGTTAAGAGTCCAGTAATAAAACTTAAGAGAGAACCTCATCAATTATACGAAGGAAGGCCATGCACGAATAAAAAATGTGATTTTGACATTTCAACGTATGTACGAGAGAGAGGTCTTAAAGAAGAGGAAATTGCATACTGCCCACAGTGTGGTAAAAAGAACTCAACAATGGTCTGGAAATTAAGAGGAAAAGAAACAACTAAACTATTAACAACATTCTGCAGAGAAACGCAGAAAGAACTTGAAGGACTTGCTCTAAATAATATACAAATACAAGAAGGCGCAATTGAATTTGATGTCGAAACAAAGGAAAGAAATTATAAACTCTTCCTGACATCAAAAGATATTCGTATTAGAAATAACCCTAGTCTAAGTGATGATACCTCCGCCATCTTAGCCGGTTACACAATATTATCCTCTCCCGTTGCAGTAGGGGTCTCAGCATTTGTTGGTTCAAAATATGGATTCTTGTATGGTGCTGGGCTTTTCGGATTATTAATGTCTCCAGCCCCATTAGTAAATTTATGCTCAAGGATAATATCCAGCAGAACAGAGAGGGATTTGGCTTCATACTATGAATGTATCGCAAGTAGAGGATCTGAAGATTGTAAAAGATTAGAATGTTTAGATAAAGAAATCAGAGCACTACCAGATAAAATAACTGAGAAGCTCAAATAATCTAAAAATTTGACTGTATGCTCCTGACAGCATCAAGAACACGAATGTCCGGAGACAATACAAAAACATGGTCATCTTTCGACCTAATAGCTCTATACAAGCGCTGCAAAAATTCTCTTTTTGCTTTATCTTTGTAAAATTCCCAATAATAATCTCTATGTGTCCTCTGGAGAATTTTCCAGAAAGTGTCTTGAACATTAGAATTGGGATATTTCGTAAAAATTACAGAATTGCACGTCTCTCCGGGAAAGTCAACACCGCGCGAGCATTTTGTTGTAAAAAGTTTGTCAAATTTTCCTTGCTTGAATTCTGCTATTAACTTCCCGGTTTTATCATCTTGCTGCTGTCTGAGCAGCTCTTCACGCGTCATCAAGCTCATTAATGCAAGTGAAAATATCTCTTTATCATCAGGCAAGTCAATATAAGCATTAACATGAATAAGAGTTGGTTTTTTTGCCCTTGAAACTGATTCATTAAGCGCTTTCAAATAATCCTCGCGCGTATATCTGCTAGACTCAAAATTTGAATATTTGCAGTCAAACTCTTTTCCTGTCCGCACTATATCGAGAGAGCCCTGGTTAAGAGTCTCAGCTTCAACTCTGACAAAATCCTCAATGCCAAAAATATGTTTTAAAACCTCCTCAGAATGCAGTGTTCCCGACATTAAAACAAGTGATTTGTTTCCCTCGACAATTTCCTTGAATCTCTTAGCTAAATTTGTAGTTACTAAACGAGCATGCAATTGTTCGTCCTCTTTTCTATATGTGAGAAATGTCTCGCTGAAATCATCCTGGAAACTCTTCGCAGCTTCCAGCGCTTTATTCGCATAATTTAATTCATCCAGCTCTATCTCTGTCGCTAATTCAAGGTCTCTTAGAAAAATCTGCAAAACTTTGGAAATTTTTGTTTCCAGCAGAGAAAAAATTTGATTTTCATCAACACCCAATGCTTTCTTATTCGCCTCCTCTAAATTAATAAGCTCAATTATCTTTTTAACAGAGCCCTCTGTATCTTCATTTTCCAGAGCGATTCTCTGAAGGGCATATGCTAGTCTAGTAAGGTTTATCTCGACATTATTAGAAAAGCTGTCTAGAAATTCATCTGCTTCGTCAATAATATCAACATCTGTCTGTGGCTTCCTGCCAATCGCAGTCTCTGCCAGATATTTTGCACTGTTAAAAATAATAACATCTGCCTCCAAATATGCAATATATTGGTCATAATATGAGCATCCTTCTTTTCTATGATAAAAAATAAATTCTTTCCCATAAAGCCCCTTGTAACGCCTCTTTTTTGCATCTCTTAAATGATTTAACTCATAAACTGCCGGAAGAATAGGGCTCCAATAAGGATTAGCAGGAGCAATTGAAATTCTTCTGATGTGCTTAATCAAAGGCATAGCCTCATTTGATATAAACGGATTATCTTTGTAGAATTTCCTTATTCTTTCCACATTTTTATCAGTTATATTAATTGTATCAGGTAAAAAAGGATCAGCGCACGACCTTCCAGGAAAAATGACTGAATCATGATTTTCTCTTCCGCTTATTATTGCAATTTTTAGTTTCGTCCCATTTGCTTTTAAAACATATTTTTTGCTCATATAATCCTCTTCATATTGTTTTTGCAAAGCTTTAACAGGAACAACAATAGAAGCTCTCCCCAAAACACGTGCAATATTTAAAGCTATAGCAGATTTTCCTGTTCCGCATATTCCATGAAGAAAAATTACCTTTCTTCCTTGCTTGATTAAAGAAACAATTTCTCTAATAACATCCTCCTGTGTCTTCCCATTTGAAAATTTTAAAGGAGGTAAAGACTTGCCATCCTCATTCAAATTCCAATATTCTCTGTCAAAAATATTCTCAAATTTTTTCTCTTCCTTAAGAAATTCCAGGCTTCCAGAAGTTCTCAAGTTATTATTTCTCTCATCATATTCCAATGCAACTTTCTGATCAGCGCCAATAAATTTCCCAAAAGAATCGAATTGTAATCTTCCCATTTGATGTTTTAGAAGGAAGTGTATAAAAAAGTAACTATAAGTAACTCAACTAGCTCAATTTCCGCCGAATCTTCTTGCCCTTCTAGAAAACTCATTAACAGCTTCTCTTAATTCTTTTGGCCCAAAATCAGGAAAATGTTTTTCGCTGAAATACAGCTCAGCATAAGCTCCCTGATATGGCATAAATCCAGATAATCTCCTTTCCTCTCCAGTCCTGATAATTAAATCAGGATCCGGCACTTCAGGCGTATCAAGATAGCTCGCAAAACTCTTTTCATCTACTTTTCGCTTTCCATCTTTTATAATTTTATTAACAGCCCTTATAATCTCATCTCTTCCCCCATAATCCAAACACAATTGAACTGTAAAATCCTTGTAATGCGCGCTTTCCTTTTCTAGCTTCTCAATTTCATTAACAATCTCCTTAGGCAGTCTATCTTTTTTTCCAACATGCCTGAATCTGATTTCCTCTTTGCTAACCTCTTCTCTGAACTTTTTTAATCCCCTGAATATCAAATTCATAACATAATCAATCTCTCCCTTATCTCTCTTCCAATTCTCAGTTGAAAAACCCCAAATAGAAAAATACTTGACTCCCATCTTCCTTGCTTCATCAAATAATTTTTTTAGGTTCTCGTAGCTCCCTGATTTAGAATATCCCTCTTTAGTTATCATTCCCTTTAACTTTGCCCATCTCCTGTTTCCATCAGGGATTATTGCAACATGTAACCCGCTATTTGACTCCATAATAAAAAAACAAAAGGGCGTTATTTAAACCTTTAGAAAGTCAATTCCTGCCAAAGCTTTTCCCTAAATTCCTAAAGCTATTCTTCTGATCTCTAAAAAAAGAATCTTCCCTAATAATCCCAAAATCCTTATATTTTCTCGCAATCTCGCATTTTACAACGCGAACATCATCAACTCTGGAAAATCCAGGACTGCTTTTTGCCCATTCAATTAATTTTCTCAGTCTGTCATCATCCGCCTGCGCAACAACCAAAACACTCCCATCATCGGAGTTCATAACATTACCCTTAATTTCATTTTCATCACAAAAATCTCTGGTCATAACTCTAAAATTAACGCCCTGTACTCTTCCATAAATTTTAATTTTTATCTCTCTCATACTTTACAATCTCTCTTTCAAGCGTCGCCTTAAACTTCTCCAAATCATCAATTTTCACTCGCGCTCCAACAGCATCCTCATGCCCCCCGCCGCTCCCATCAACTTCCTTTAAAACATTCTCAAGAATTTTCCTGACATTCTTTCCCCTCAAAGAAATATTTGCAACACTCCCTTTTTTATATGCCACAACAACATATTTTTCAGGATATTTGTAAGAAAGCTCATTGGAAATATCAGAGCTGATGCTTAGCTCCCCGCCGTACTCAAAAAAAATCAATTTTCCTTTGACATCTTCTATGGCCTTTCCAACTAAAGAATCATACTTTTTTTTAACTTCACTATGCTTCTTCCTGAATGCGTAATTAAAAGAGTTCTCCATTAAAACATCACCAGGACTCTTGCAGGAAATTAAAAAATTCTGAAGCTGGACAATATGCGTTGTCGAATCTTTTAAGCCAAAATTCAAAGCCATCGCTATTCTTCCAATTTCAGTTTTGTAATAAGCATCAAACGGATCTTTAACCTTCCCCCAAAACTCCGGATAATGCTCATTAAACTCAGAAACAATCTCAGGCATAAAATGATCTGCAATACACCCCATGACAGCTATCCATAAATCCTCTTTTCTTCCAGTTATTTTATAACTCAGATAAGTTACCGGCTCTTCGCTTTTATCCTTTCCTCGATTCCTTGAAGGATTATAAACAAATACGTTCTGGAAATATTTTTCAAATTCCTCTCTTGGAACATCATGATGATCAATCCAGACCAAAGGCAGCTGCAATTTAGCAATCTCCTCAACAAATTCTCTGGACAAAACCGGCTTATCTAAAACAAAAACATAATCAGCATTTAACTCCTGCGCCTTCTTTGCATAGCTGGCATTCAGCTCGGGAAAGCTCCTTACTGCAACGCCCTTCCCCCGCCCGCTAAACCTCCTCAACAAAACAAAACTGCATAATCCATCAGCGTCATTGTCATAATAAAAGAGAGGATTTTGCGCTTTTTCCAAATGTTCTCTAATCTCGTCAATTTGCTTTTCAGTTAACATCCAGAAAATAAAAAAATCATCTATTTAAG